>NZ_CBFHWH010000037.1:0-19343 GCF_965659035.1 Aequoribacter sp.
CCCGTGATTTACCAGATATTTACTCGCCTGTACGGTAACAAAGTCGATAACAACGTGCCCTGGGGTACCCTCGAAGAAAACGGTGTCGGCAAGTTTGACGATATCAACGAGCAAGCCCTGAACGCCTTGAAAGATTTAGGCGTCAACTACGTTTGGTATACGGGGGTTTTACACCACGCCGTAGTGAACGATTACCCAGAGCTGGGTTTGGTGAGTGACGACGCCGATGTGGTTAAAGGTCGTGCGGGTTCTCCTTACGCGATTAAAGACTACTACTCCGTCAATCCCGATTTGGCGACCGATGTGACGAGGCGTCTGGAGGAATTTGACGCCCTAGTGCAGCGCACGCACAGCGCGGGTTTAAAAGTGATTATCGATATCGTGCCTAACCATGTGGCGAGAAATTATGTTTCACTTAATCCGCCCGATGGCACAATAGATTTTGGTGCGAATGATGACACAAGCCTTGAATATGCGCGTGAGAATAATTTCTACTACGTCCCTGGGCAGTCGTTTATTGTGCCATCGTCACCAGACTATGCGGTGCTTGGTGGACGTGCAACCGATGCCGTAGATGGCACCTTTGACGAATCGCCTGCTAAATGGACCGGCAATGGCGCTCGCAGCCCCGAACCCAATATTGGTGACTGGTACGAGACAGTCAAAATTAACTTTGGTGTGCGCCCAGACGGCCGCTTTGATTTCGATACGCTGCCGGCATCCTACAACAGTAGAACTGTGGATGAGGTAGTCGCCTACTGGAATGCTCGCTCTGTCCCGCAATCATGGCAACAGTTTTTAGCGATTGCAGAGTTTTGGCTGGAGCGTGGCGTCGATGGTTTTCGCTTCGATATGGCTCAGATGGTGCCAGTCGAGTTCTGGAGTTATCTAAATTCCAACATAAAGGCTCAGTATCCCGAAACGTTATTGCTTGCCGAAATCTATGAGCCGCATCGTTATCGCGACTACCTTTATCGTGGGCGAATGGATTATCTGTATTCGAAAATGGAGATTTATGACGCTCTGCGCGCGGTCATGGAAGGTAAGAATGGGGTAGGGCGCATACGCGAGGCCTATGAGTCGCACTCTGATATAGACTCTTACATGCTCTATTTTTTAGAAAACCACGATGAGCAGAGGATCGCCAGCCAGGGGTTTATGGGGTCTGGGGAGGCAGGGCTACCGGGAGCGCTTACCGCAATTTTGCTAGGGCGTGGGCCGATCATGCTCTATTTCGCGCAAGAGCTAGGTGAAGCCTCAGACGAAGATGCCGGTTTTGGTAAAGCCTCGCGCACCACGATTTTTGATTACTGGGGTGTGCCTACGCATCAGCGATGGATGAATACCGGTCGTTTTGATGGGGGGCAGTCCACCGCCTCCGAGCTGTGGCTCCGCAGGGTCTACCAACAGGCGATCGAGTTGCTTAAGCAGCACGATTTGAGCAACTGGGATACTCGATTTGTAAGCGCTTTGGATGTCGATGGCGGTGACCAAGTGCTAGCTTTCAAACGTTGCGGCCCAGAACAATGTCTTCTGGTGCTTGCGAACTTTGCCACCACCAACGTTGATCTCAGCCTGAGTGAGGCGATCAGAGCGCTTATTAGCGACTCCTCGCAAGTGCTTAACTCGATATCAGGCCAGCCAGCGCCCAAGCTCAAGGGCTCGATGCTAGATTTACCGGCCCAATCTGTGAGTGTTTGGCTGACCGAGCACTGAATGTTCCTGTGAATACGTATGGAGCGGCTTTGGCTTGGCTGCCGCTCTAGTTAGACTGCATAAAAACATAAGAGAAAACCCTATGACCAAACCACAATTGTCGTTTTTACAAATCTGGAACATGTGCTTCGGCTTTTTGGGCATCCAGTTTGGCTTTGCGCTGCAAAACTCCAATGTGAGTCGTATCTTTCAGACTTTAGGCGCAAATGTTGACGATATTCCCATCCTCTGGATAGCGGCGCCGGTGACAGGTTTGTTGGTACAGCCGCTCGTCGGATATTACAGCGATAGAACATGGAACGGTCTGGGGCGTCGGCGCCCTTACTTCTTGTGGGGAGCGATACTGTCGTCTCTGGCGCTCATTGCGATGCCGAATTCGCCGACATTGTGGATCGCCGCCGGGATGCTCTGGATTATGGACGCGTCCATTAATATCTCTATGGAGCCTTTCAGGGCTTTTGTTGGCGATATGTTACCCAACCGTCAGCGTACCTTGGGCTTCGCGATGCAAAGCTTCTTTATTGGCATTGGTGCTGTCGTTGCCTCCGCACTACCGTGGATGATGACTAATTGGTTTGAGGTCAGTAATGTCGCGCCAGCAGGCGAGGTGCCTGACTCAGTTAAATTCGCATTTTACGCCGGTGCGGCTGTATTTTTTGCGGCTGTAATGTGGACTGTTATCTCGACCAAAGAATACAGTCCTGCAGAGCTGGAGGCTTTCGAGAAAAGCGGCAATTCGGAACACGCAGCGGTCGCTGTTGAACACCGGCGCACGCCAGCGCAATATGTCTCAGGCGCCTTAAACTGGGGTTTCGCAGCACTGGTCATCACCGCGTGCGTATGGGGTTTTGCGCTGGATAAGCAGCTCTACATCCTAGCGGGTGGATGTGGTGTGTTCGCGCTCTTACAACTGGTGGTGTCCAACCTTGCGAGGCAAGGTAAGCAAGATGCCATGTTATACGAGATCGTAGACGACTTGTTTCACATGCCTAACACCATGAAGCAGTTGGCCCTTGTACAGTTTTTTGCTTGGTTCGCGCTGTTTGCGATGTGGATTTACACCACCTCTGCTGTTACGGAAACCCATTTCGGATCCAGCGATCCGACGACGGCCGCATACAACAATGGAGCCGATTGGGTAGGCGTATTGTTCGCATCGTATAACGGGTTTGCCGCTCTTGCTGCGTTTTTGATCCCTGTTTTGGCCAATCGTTTTGGGCGTCGCGTGGCTCATTTAATCTGCATGGTAGCCGGTGGCCTGGGCCTGGCTTCGTTCTTAGTGATTCAAGATCCAACGTGGCTGTTGCTCAGCATGGTCGGCGTGGGGATTGCATGGGCGTCTATTTTATCTGTGCCCTACGCCATTCTGAGCGGGTCATTACCGTCCAGCAAAATGGGTGTCTACATGGGGATTTTCAACTTTTTTATTGTGATTCCACAGATATTGGCGGCAAGCATTTTGGGCTTTATGGTGCGAACATTCTTCGATGGTCAAGCTATTTACGCGTTGTTGCTGGGAGGGCTTTTTATGGTGATCAGTGGCTTGGTCACCCTTCGAGTTGAGGATAACGACCATGCCTAGACTGTGCCGCGCCAATACACGCTTATTGGTATTGGCTGTTTGTAGCGCGTCATGGTTGGCCGCTGCATCTGACAATCAAACAGCGGTGACAGAGATCATCGGTACGAAAGAGCCCTTTGCGTCCAAGGCGGTGTACTTCGTTGTCACCGACCGATTTGTGGATGGCGATCCCAGCAATAACCAGGAAGAGCAGGGTGGTGAATATCCGACCTTTAACAGGCCCATCGTTAAAAATGGGCAGGCTGTGGCTAACCTAGGTTATATGGGGGGGGATTTTAAGGGTATTGTAAACAACGCTGATTACATTTCTGAAATGGGGTTTGGTGCGGTGTGGGGCACTCCGGTAATCGATAATCCTGATCAAGCGTTCAGTGGTGGTTTTGCGCTGGGCGAGGGGTGGTTTACCGACAAAGGCAAGACCGGCTATCACGGCTATTGGGGTGTGAACTTTTACGAATTAGATGAGCATCTCCCATCACCAGGCCTCGACTTTACGCAATTTACTCAGGCGCTCGATCAGGCTGGTTTAGACTTTGTGTTGGATATTGTGGGGAATCATGGTTCTCCATCTTTTGATATGCCCGAGGATCAACCCAAGTTTGGCGAAATCTACGATCAAGATGGGAGGTTACTGGCAGACCACAAAAACACTTACCCCGAAGAACTCGATATGAGTGACCCCCTAAGTGCTTTTTTTCATCCGAGCCAAGATATCGCACAGCTTTCAAACTTCAACGAGAACAATCCAGCGGTGGTAGAGTACTTGGTTGGCTCTTATTTGCACTGGTTGGACGCAGGCGCCGATGCCATTCGAATTGACACGATCAAGCACGTACCAAACCATTTTTGGAAGACGGTTACCGATCGCGTGCGAGCAAAGTATCCGGATTTGTTCTTTTTTGCTGAGCATTGGGATCACAATGCTCAAGCGATCGCACAGCATACGTTTCCAGAAAATGGTGGTATCAGCGTCCTAGACTTTCCTGGGCAAAAAGCGATGCAGGCGGTGTTTGGGCAAGAGCAAAAGCCCATGACCGAGCTCTTATCTTACTTACATCTAAACGATGGGGTTTACGCTAACCCTTACGATTTGATGACCTTTTACGATAATCACGATATGCCTCGTATGAATGCCACCGATCAAGGCTTCATCGACGCACATAACTGGTTATTTACATCGCGTGGCATTCCTGTGGTGTACTACGGGTCTGAAACGGGATTTCGGCGAGGACGGGCTGAGCATGCAGGCAACCGCGATTATTACGGGCAAGATCGGGTAGACGCGGGCACTGAGCACCCAATTCGCCAGGCGCTTATAAAAATTGCGGCAGCGCGCAAAGCCAGCGTAGCTCTGCAACGTGGTGTGCAGCGCAATGGTGATTTTGGGGTGAACACGGCTGCGTTTGTAAGAGAATACCAAGACACACGTTTTAACGAGACAGCGTTAGTGTTGCTGAATAAAGGTGATACGTCAGAAATGGTATCGATCTACGTGCCTCACTCTGGTCGCTATAAAAACCTAATTACGGGTGAGATGAAAGGGCTTGTACAGGGCGATTGGTCGAGTGAAGTGTCTGCTCATGGTGTGCAGGTTTGGAACCGTGTTCAACCGTTTGACTAGAGGCTAGCGCTTGGCTCCGCAGGATTCTCGCACCACTAATGAGGGGCGAATGAGTTGAGAGTCAACTTCTTCGCCCCGAATCAGCGCGATTAAGTTCTGCACCAGTATCTCTCCCGAGCGCTGAGTGTCTTGGTGTATCGTTGTCAGTGCGGGGTTGACGTACTGAGACGCCATAATGTCATCAAAGCCGACTACGGAAATCTGCTCTGGGATGGCAATATTTCTTTGCTTCAGAGCTTTCATTGCGCCTATCGCCATGAGATCGCTTGCGGTGAATAAGGAGTCGAAGTCTACTTTTGAATCTAAAAGCTCCAGCATGGCTTGGTAACCCGCTTGTTCTTCGTTTAGGGCAAACTGAGGAGCTGGGGGGGTGATCCCCGCTTTTTTTAAAGTATCGCAAAAACCCTGGTAGCGGAGTTCGAACTCAGGGCAATGCTCAGATGCGTCGCCAATGAATACCGGTTTCCTACGTCCCAGTTCAATTAAATGATTCGCCGCGATGGTTCCACCTAAATAGTTGTCACACCCCAAAGAGTGCCCGGGTTGGCCCTGAACAATAGGCCCCCAGATGATAAAGTGGGCGCCTTCTTGCGCTAGTACTTCGAGTTTTGGTTGGTAAGTGATGTAGTCGCCGTAGCCCAATAAAATTAAGCCATCAGCACGACTGGCGACTTCGTACTCACTGTGCCAATCCTCACTAAGCTGTTGAAAGGAGACCAATAAATCATAGCCGGCGTTAGCGGCGGCTCGAGTAATATTGCCCAACATCGATAAAAAGAAGGGGTTGATCATTGAGTCGTCGGTAGCGCGATCTTCGAACAACAATAACGCTAGAGTTTGGCTTTGTTGGGTTCGAAGACTCGCTGCGTTTTTATCGACTTTGTAGTTAAGCTGCTTGGCGATCTCATGCACTTTAGCGCGAGTTTCTGGGTTGACCAAAGGACTGTTTCTTAACGCGCGAGAAACAGTCGACTGGGAAACTCCAGCCATGTAGGCTATGTCAACGGACGTGGCTTTGCGTGCTTTCAAATTTGAGTGAGCTCTTGTTTTTCTAGAACTTATAACAAAGTGGACGTTTTGTATAGATTAAACAGCGCTCAGGTTTCACAGACTTTAAACTCGATACCTACGGCGCTCCAGTAGTTGGTTTCGCGCTCCAGATCGAAGTTTGTTAGGGGGTGCTCCCCGAGCCAATCAGCGGGTATGTGCAGTTCGAATCGTTTACTCTTGAGCTTGAATTCCAGTCGGGGCATTTTCTGCGGTGTACGACTGCGGTTGAGTAAAATTGCGAGCCGTAAGACCAAAACTAAAACCCAATCTTCCAAAATGCCATAATCACTGGTGTTGGGCGTTATTGCTTTGCGTTGATTACGAATTAAAAAACTCAAGGTAGCTTGTTCTCGGCGCGTAAATCCTGGCATGTCAGAGTTTTCGACGAGCCATGCTCCCAGTTTTTGATGTCCACCATGGGCAACCGCGAAACCAATTTCATGAAGGTCGGTCGCCCACTCGAGGTATTCTCTTGCGACCTCGACTTCATGTTGCACGTGCTCCGCCACCTTTTCCAATAACAGTTCGGCGCTGTCATAGACACGGTCTGCTTGCTCGACGTCGACGTTATACATGCTCATCATACGGCTCACGGTGCGCTCGCGACGATCGTGATGGGCTGTTTTGCCAGCCAAGTCGTAAAGTACACCTTCTTTCATAGTGTAAACCGAGGTGTGCATGACTTCGATTGGGAGGGATTCAAGCAAGGCTTGCAATACCGCGAAGCCACCGGGTAAGACCGCGAGACGGCTGCTCGATACGCCAGAGAGATCAAGTTTTTCAGGCTTGTTGATCCAACGGTCTGCAAGATCTTGTAGGCCTTTTAAGGTGATCTCGTGAGCATTACCACCGACTAGCGGCATCAATTCACCAATGGCTCTAATCGTACCCGAGGAGCCCACTGTGTCAGCGAAGCCTATACTGCTGAACTTTTTTACATGGGGTTGAAGTACGCTTTTCGCATTGATCACGGCCTTTTTATAGCGGCTAGCATCCATGCCTTTGGGGAAGTATCGTTGCGTCCAAGTGACACACCCCATATGTAAACTTTCAAGCAATTGCGGCTCACGTTTGCCAATGATCAGTTCTGTTGATCCACCTCCGATGTCGACCACGAGACGTTTTTGTCGATCGGGGGCAAAGTCTTTGGCGACACCTAAAAAAATTAAGCGCGCTTCTTCTTGTCCGCTGATGATTTCGATGGGAGCGCCCAAGGCAGCTTCGGCTTGTTTGCGAAATTTTCCTGATTCGGAAGCGACTCGGAAGGTGTTGGTTGCGACGACTCTAACCTGCTTGGGCGGGATGCCGCCAATACGCTGAGCAAAGCGCGCAAGACTCTCAAGCGCTCGGGTTTTGGCCTCTTCTGACAAACTGCGATCTGGCTGTAGACCTGCGGCCAAGCGCACAGTATCTTTAACGCGATCAACGGTTTCGATTTTGTCGCCTTGAAGGCGCCCGACAAGCAGATGGAAACTGTTGGAACCTAAATCAAGCGCTGCGTACAAATCAGACGACAATGTCTGGCTCCTTAATCTTGTCATAAAACAGCAAGGATATGACGTTAATATGAAAAGGCAAGTACAAAAAGATGACACACTATGAATGACGACGATAAGTACGTAGCCAAAGAACTTAGTTGGCTGTCCTTCAACGAACGCGTGCTGCAAGAAGCGTCCAGTCGAGACGTGCCCGTGATTCAGCAGGTCCGCTATTTAGGTATATTTTCTAACAACATGGACGAGTTTTTCCGGGTCCGAGTTGCCGATGTTCGTCGCTTGGCTGCCTTTTCAACCGGGGAAGACAAAGACGCCGCTCGCTTGCTTTTGAAGCAGATTCAAAGTCGGGTAAGGGAGTTACAGCAAAAGTTCGACGAGGTGTATCGGGGTTGCCTGATAGCGCT
This sequence comes from Aequoribacter sp., assembly GCF_965659035.1. NCBI lineage: Bacteria > Pseudomonadati > Pseudomonadota > Gammaproteobacteria > Cellvibrionales > Halieaceae > Aequoribacter > Aequoribacter sp. The sequence goes on from NZ_CBFHWH010000037.1 coordinate 7,870, forward strand.
GCGTCGACGCAATATTTATTTGATTAACGAGCGACAGCTGCGCGCTGATCAATCGGCTTTTGTTGAACGTTACTTTCGGGATAACGTCCTGCCCGAGCTCTCGCCGCTGTTTCTGAAGGGTGCAACTCAGTTACCCGAACTGAACGATGCCTCGATCTATTTTGCGATTCGAATGGCATTGACCAACGGTAAAGTGCAGTACGCCTTACTCGAAATTCCAACCGACCGAATTGATCGTTTTGTTTACATTCCGCCCAAAGGTTCGCGCCGCAAAAAAGCGATTATCGTATTGGATAACATCATTCGACATTGCCTGAAGGAAGTGTTCCGAGGCGTTCTCGATATTGAAGATGCCCAGGCCTACACCATCAAAATTACCCGCGACGCGGAATTAGAGATGGACGAGAAGATTACCCAAAGTCTTATCGATAAAGTCGACGGCAGTTTAGCGCGGCGCAAAAAAGCGGACCCAGTTCGCTTTGTGTACGACAGCGAAATGCCCGAGGATTTGCTCGAAATTTTGGCCAAACGTTTCAATTTGGGTAAGTACGATAGCTTCATCGCTGGTGGTCGCTACCACAATTCTAAAGACTTCATGAAATTTCCTAACTTGGGCCCAGACTACTTAGAGTTTGATCCGATGGAGCCGGCTCGCTTGCCTTATCTTGATAAGCCGGGTTCCAGTATTTTCGGGAAAATTCGCGAGCGCGATATTCTTCTGTATTACCCTTATCATTCGTTTCGTTATATCGAGGATTTTCTGCATACGGCGGCGCTCGATCCTTCGGTGACGTCCATCAGCATGACGCTCTACAGGGTGGCGTCCAATTCGCATGTCGTGAACGCGCTGATAAATGCGGCGCGTAATCAGAAGCAAGTCACTGTGGTGATCGAGTTGCAGGCGCGCTTCGATGAAAGCGCCAACATTCGCTGGTCGCGGGTGCTTGGTGATGCTGGTGTTCAGGTGATTTTTGGTATTCCTGGCTTAAAAGTGCATTCCAAACTCATATTGATCAATCGTCAAGAAGATGGCTACGAGCGCCAGTACGCCCACATCGGCACGGGCAACTTCAACGAAAGCACCGCCAGACTTTATACTGACTTCAGTCTGCTGACAGCCGATCGCGAGATCGGTAAAGAGGTCGCCAACGTCTTTGACTTTATTCGTCATACCTATCGGCGTTTCCGCTACCGACATCTGATGGTGTCACCCAATACCAATCGATCTGGCCTAATGGCCTTGATTGACACGGAAATTGCCAATGCCAAGGCAGGACGCAAGTCTGGAATTTTCATTAAATGCAATAACCTTGTGGACAAACCTATCGTCGATAAGCTTTACCAAGCCAGTCAGGCAGGCGTTAAAATCAGACTTATCGTACGGGGTATGTTCGCGATGAAGGCAGGTGTTAAGGGGTTGAGTGAGAATATCCGAGCCATCAGCATCGTCGATCGCTACCTAGAGCACCCAAGGGTGTTTGTGTTTGAAAATGCTGGTGATCCAAAAGTGTTTATTTCGTCGGCGGATTTGATGACCCGGAATCTCGATTTTAGGGTCGAGGTTACCTGTCCAGTCTACGATCCGGCGGCCAAGCAGCTTATCTTGGATGTGCTTGAGCTGCAGTGGCGTGATCGAGCTAAAGCGCGCTTGTTGGACGAGGAGCAAACCAATAAGTTGGTGCCACGCGGCAATCGCCGCAAGCTCCGCTCACAAGAGCATTTGCATGACCTGATTAACACCTGGTCCGACACCTTCGGTATGGAAGGTGTCGATGATTTGCAGGCAGATTAGGCGCTACAAAACCTGTCTTATTACGTCTGGCACCCTGCAAAGGCTACTGGACGTATGACTCGATCGGGGGGCAAGAACAGACCAGGTTTCGATCACCATAGACGTTGTCTACACGGTTGACAGGAGGCCAGTATTTCGCATGTCGCAACGAGGGTAGTGGGTATACCGCTTGCTCCCTAGTGTAGGCGTGGGACCAATCGTCACGCGCGATTTCGAGAGCAGTGTGCGGCGCGTTTTTCAGTGGGTTGTCCTCGGCATCAAATTCTCCGCTTTCCACTTTGCGAATTTCATCGCGGATGGTGATAAGGGCATCGCAGAAGCGATCCAGTTCGGCCAGCGACTCCGACTCAGTGGGTTCAATCATGAGGGTGCCAGCTACGGGAAACGACATGGTCGGCGCATGGAATCCAAAGTCCATTAGGCGCTTGGCGATATCTTCTTCGCTGATGCCACTTTGCTCTTTAATGGGGCGGATATCGATAATGCACTCATGTGCCACAGTGCCAGTTTTGCCGGTATACAAAACTGGGTAGTGGCCTTTTAGTCGGTGAGCAATGTAATTGGCCGATAAAATGGCGACTTGGCTAGCCAACCGCAAACCCTCGGCTCCCATCAGTCGGATGTAAACCCACGAAATAGGCAATATTGACGCGCTGCCGAAAGGCGCTGATGAGACTGTGTCATTCGTCGCTGGAAGCGAACCAACAGGGCTTATGGGATGCGAGGGCAAAAACGGTGCCAAATGAGCACCAACGCCAATTGGCCCCATGCCTGGGCCGCCGCCACCGTGAGGAATGCAGAAGGTCTTGTGCAAGTTGAGGTGCGAGACATCAGCCCCGAATTTGCCAGGAGCAGCAATACCCACAAGTGCATTGAGGTTGGCGCCGTCCACGTAAACTTGCCCGCCGTGCTGGTGGATTAAATCGCACAAAGCGACGATTTCTTCCTCAAAAACGCCGTGAGTCGAGGGGTAGGTGACCATGATGGCGGCTAAGGTATCCGAATATTGCTCGACTTTCGCGCGCAAATCGTTCATGTCCACGTTGCCGTGGTTGTCGCAGGCGACAATGACGACACTCATTCCAGCCATGACCGCACTGGCAGGGTTGGTGCCGTGTGCCGATGATGGAATTAGGCAAATCGTGCGGTGATGGTCGCCGCGACTTTCGTGGTAGCGACGAATCGCCAGAAGGCCCGCATATTCACCTTGCGAACCCGCGTTAGGCTGCAACGACATTGCGTCGTAGCCTGTGCAGGTAATTAGCATTTGCTCGAGCTGCTCTAGCAGGATCTGATATCCCTTGGTCTGGTCAGCAGGCGCAAAGGGGTGCATGTTGGCAAACTCGGGCCATGTGACAGGAATCATCTCTGCCGTTGCATTAAGCTTCATGGTGCAGCTACCCAAAGGGATCATGGCTTGGTTCAGCGCAATATCCTTTGACTCCAGACGACGCATGTAGCGCAGCATTTCGGTTTCTGACTGGAAATCGTTGAACAGTGGGTGCTGTAGATAATCCACATTGCGCGCCAGTGTCTGAGAAATAATGTGCTCTGGCTCAGCAAGGTCGAGCTCTTGGCCCGTGATGAGTGTCACTAACTCTCGGATATCCTCGAGGGTCGTTGTTTCATCAATGGAGATGCCTATATGGCTCGAATCGATTGGACGCAGGTTAATTTCTTGTTGGTAGCCTCTCTCCAGCAGGCTCGCGCTATCGTCGACCTTTAGTTTGAGGGTATCAAAGTAGCTTTGCGTTACGACCTGCACACCAGCTTGCTTCAGGGTCGTGGCGAGTGTTGCGGTCAAGAAGTGAATGCGCTCTGCGATCCGTCTGACGCCCTTGGGGCCATGATACATCGCGTAGAATCCCGCCATGATCGCTAGCAGCGCTTGGGCCGTGCAGATGTTGCTGGTGGCCTTCTCGCGTCGGATATGCTGCTCGCGGGTTTGCATGGCCATGCGAAGCGCTCGATTGCCACTGCGGTCGATCGATACGCCAATAATGCGGCCTGGAGTTGAGCGTTTGTACTCTTCGCGGGTGGCGAAATAAGCAGCATGAGGGCCACCAAAGCCCATGGGTACACCGAAACGTTGCGTGTTTCCTAGCACGACATCGGCACCTTGAGCGCCGGGAGATTTTAGTAAGGCAAGGCTCATTAGGTCAGCAGCGACGGCGACTAATGTGTTTTTGCTGTGGGCGATTTCCACCAGTGGGCTAAGTTCACGAACATCGCCGTAGGTGCCCGGGTACTGCACCAGTGCTCCAAAGGCTTCTTCGGATTTAACGAGCTCGGCGATATCGCCGATGACCACCTTTATTCCCAGCGGTTCAGCGCGGGTTTGTACAACGGCTATGGTTTGGGGGTGGCAGTCCTCGGCCACCAAGAACGTCTCTGATTTTGATTTTTTGTTGACACGATTTAGCAGGGTCATGGCCTCTGCTGCCGCCGAGGCCTCGTCGAGCATCGAGGCATTAGCCATGGGCATGCCCGTCATGTCGATCACCATTTGCTGGTATGTCAATAATGCTTCGAGGCGCCCCTGAGAAATTTCGGGCTGATACGGCGTGTAAGCGGTATACCAGCCGGGGTTTTCCAGCACGTTGCGAGCGATGACATTTGGCGTGATCGTGTTGTAGAAACCGCAGCCAATATAGGATCGGTGCACTTTGTTTTGCTGCGCGATCGCTTTGATCTCCGCCAGGGTGTCGCGCTCGGTTTGCGCACTGTCCAGTGGCATTAGATCGTTTTTCAGTATGCTGCTAGGTACGGTGGCCGCGATGAGTTCATCCAACGAGGCAAAGCCAAGCGTTTGGGCGATTTCATGCTGCTGCACGTCGGTTAAACCAAGGTGGCGATCAAGGAATTCGTTGCGGTTATAAAGTGCTTCGTAAGTTGCGTTTGACATTGGTATGACCCTCGCGGCTGATAGCGTATCTATGGCACCAGCATACGGCAGTAATTAAAAGGCGGCATTATAACGATTCGTGTCTATTATTGGGCATTATGTGAAGAATTTTCTTAGTGAATAGTTGAAGCTACTCTTGCCTCAGGGTTGTCGCATAGAAAAGTCAATCCTTGCCCTCAAGGAGCCGATAGTTGACTTCCGTAACGTAGCGTATTTGCCGACCTGCAGGCGCTTGATACTCGATCTCGTCATCCATGCGTTTGCCCAGTAAGGCACGAGAAATAGGCGCGTCGATGCTAATCTTGCCTGTTTTGGGATCGATTTCATCCGCGCCAACAATGTGCAGAGTTTGAAGGGAGCCTTCTTCGTCCTCGAGGGTTACGCTGGCACCAAAGAATATTCGGTCGGGTTCCGATGGTGGTGCACTAACGACTTTGAGTGACTCTAGGCGTTTTGTGAGGTAGCGGACACGGCTGTCTATTTCTCGGAGTCGCCTCTTCCCATAGATGTAATCGCCGTTCTCCGATCGGTCGCCATTTTTGGCTGCTTCTCGGACGGCGTCTGTGACTTTGGGACGCTCGACTCTCCAGAGCTCATCGAGCTCCGACTTTAACGTGGCTGCACCTGCCGCGGTAATGTAAGGTGCGCTTGGCGGGCGTGGAGGTCGATACCGAGACACATTTGCTCCGAATTGCGTTGATGAATTTGCGTAGTAAACTCTAGCTCAAGTAACGAGGTAAAACTATGCGCGACTGGTTAAGAGTATTATTGTTGGTGTTTTCTGTTTGGCTCAGTCCGGCCCTCGCTGAGTGTGTTGATGTGCGTGGCGAATTGACACAAGGCGCTTGGCTGCGCTTTGAGTCCTCCAATATAAGCGCAGTGAGGTTTAACGAGCAGCTACTGCCATTGATTGATGACCGGTTGAGCTGGGTTGGTTTGGGGCGCGACTCGGCGTTGGACAATAAGCTGAGAGTCACCTTTACGGACGGCAGAATCTGCGAACAGCCCATTGTGTTGCGCGCGCGTGAATACAAGGTCTCCGTTGTCGAGGGCGTTCCTCAGCGCACGGTTACCCCTCCTCAGGAGGATTTCGAGCGTATTCGCAGAGAGGGGGCGCTGGTGCGAGCGGCCAAACAGCAGGTTTACGAGTGTGACGCGTGCATCGAACAACTTCTGTCGACAACCCAAATGCCGCTCACGGGACGAATTTCTGGAGTCTACGGCAGTCAGCGCATTTATAACGGTAAACCTGGCAATCCACATTATGGTTTGGACATCGCTCGACCCACGGGAACGCCAGTCTCGGCGCCTGTGATGGGGCTTGTGGTGCTCGCTGAACCAGACCTCTACTACTCTGGTGGCACTGTGATTATTCATCACGGGTACGGCGTAACGTCGTCCTTTTTGCATATGAGCCAGGTGAGTGTGCGAGTGGGGGACATGGTTGCCCAGGGTGATAAAATTGGTGAAGTCGGTGCGACGGGTCGTGCGACAGGGCCCCATCTTGATTGGCGCATGAATTTTCGGGATGATCGCGTCGATCCGAATACCTTGTTCTCACTAGTGCCCGCGCCTTAAAATTCGCGCTATACTTGCGCGTTATGTTGATGAGATTGTTCACTCTCGTGTCGTGGAGGCTTCGTGCTCGATAAAAAATTGCTAGAAATCCTGGTCTGTCCAGTCACTAAAGCGCCACTGGAATACGATGAGCAGGCGCAAGAGCTGGTGTGTAAGGCAAGTGGTTTAGCGTATCCCATTCGAGACGGTATCCCTGTAATGCTTGAGAGTGAAGCGCGGTTGTTAACCGCCGACGAAAAGTTGGACTAAGTTATGAGCACTCTGTTTGAGAAGATTATTGCGCGCGAAATTCCGTCCGATGTCGTATTTGAAGACGATCAGTGCATTGTGATTAACGACATCAACCCCGTCGCGCCCATTCACGTGCTGATTATTCCGAAAAAGCCCATCGTAAAGTTGGCGGATGCTGAGGCAGACGATCAAGCCTTACTTGGGCATCTTATGTTGGTTGCCGGAGAGGTGGCTCGCCAGTTGGGCGTTGCCGAGGGCTTTCGTTTGATCGTGAATAATGGCGAAGGCGGTGGCCAAACAATTTTCCATTTGCACCTGCATTTGTTGGCTGGACGCGACTTCACTGAAGCGCAGCTCGCGCCCTAACGAATTAAGTAACCGAGATCCCCTATGAAAACCGTAGAAATACGCGAAGCGTTTTTGTCTTATTTTGAGAGTCAGGGCCACACGCGAGTCGCGAGTAGTTCCTTGGTGCCCGAGAATGATCCTACCCTATTGTTTACTAACGCAGGGATGAATCAATTCAAAGATACTTTTTTAGGATCTGAGCCACGGGACTATGTGCGAGCGACCAGCTCACAGCGCTGCGTTCGCGCCGGTGGTAAACACAACGATCTCGAGAACGTAGGCTACACTGCGCGACATCACACATTCTTTGAAATGTTGGGCAACTTTAGTTTTGGTGACTACTTCAAACGCGATGCTATCAAGTTTGCTTGGACGTTCTTAACCGGGGTGCTGGGTTTGCCGGAGGAGCGTTTATGGGTCACGGTGCACGTGTCCGATGACGAGGCGGCCGATATCTGGATCAAGGAAATGGGCGTTAGCGCCGAACGGTTCTCGCGCTTAGACGAAGATAACTTTTGGCAGATGGGTGACACCGGCCCCTGCGGTCCCAGCTCTGAAATTTTCTATGACCATGGCGCCGACGTGCCCGGCGGCCCACCGGGGTCTGAGAACGACGATTTGGATCGCTATATCGAGATCTGGAATCTGGTGTTTATGCAGTTTAATCGCGACGCGAGCGGGGAGCTCCACCCGCTACCTAAACCTTCAGTCGATACAGGTATGGGGTTAGAGCGGATTGCAGCGGTCATGCAAAATGTCCACAGTAACTACGAAATCGACCTGTTTCAGGCGCTGATTAAAGCAGCCGCGCAGGCCGTTAACTGTGACGATCTGCTGGATAACTCGCTACGCGTGATCGCAGACCATATCCGCTCTTGCAGCTTCTTGATTGTTGATGGCGTGGTCCCTGGCAACGAAGGTCGAGGTTATGTTCTTCGCCGCATCATCCGCCGCGCGGTGCGCCACGGCAATAAACTGGGTGCGACCGAGCCTTTCTTCTACAAGCTGGTCGATGCGTTGAGTGCACAAATGGGCGAGGCGTACCCCGAGTTAGCGCAACAGGCTGGGCGAGTGGCGCAGGTCTTGTTACAAGAGGAACAGCAGTTTGCCAAGACTCTGGATAACGGTATGCAGATCCTCGAAGAGTCTTTGCAGGAACTTCAAGGGGGTGAAATTCCGGGTGATATCGTCTTCAAGCTTTACGACACCTATGGCTTTCCTGTCGACTTGACCAATGACATTGCGCGTGAGCGTGGTTTGACGCTAGATATGACGGGTTACGATGAGGCCATGGCGAAGCAGCGCGCTCGCTCGCAGGAAGGTGGCAAATTTGTTGTTGATTACAGCAAGACGATTGCGCTGGAAGGCGTTACCGAATTTTTAGGGTACAGTGATGCCAAAGCTAGCGGCATGGTCGAGGTTATTATTGTTGACGGCGAAAAAGTATCTACCCTAGCGGCCGGTCAGCAGGGTGTCGTTGTTTTTGATCGGACACCGTTTTATGCCGAGTCCGGTGGGCAAACAGGCGATACGGGAGCGCTCACGGCACCAGGTCTATCCGCCCGAGTTTTGGATACCACGAAACAAGGCGACTTGCACTTACATCACGTTCACGTGGAGTCGGGTGAGTTGGCTGTGGGAGCGTCCGTCTCGATGCAAATCGACGAGCATTTGCGGGATCAGATTCGAGCCAATCACTCGGCGACCCATTTATTGCACGCAGCTTTGCGACAAGTCCTAGGTGGCCATGTACAGCAGAAAGGGTCCTTGGTAACAGCCGAGCGGTTACGTTTTGACTTCTCTCACGGCGCGCCAGTTAGTGCAGACGAGCTTGCACAGCTGAATGCGATTGTGAATGCGCACGTGATGGCAAACACCGAAGTCTCTACTCGGCTCATGAACATGGATGAGGCGGTGCAAGCGGGCGCTATGGCCTTGTTCGGTGAGAAATACGGTGATGAAGTGCGCGTCTTGGCTATGGGTACAGATTCGTTCTCCGTGGAACTATGCGGTGGCACGCATGTTGGTCGGACCGGTGATATCGGCGTTTTTCGAATTGTGAGTGAAAGTGGTATTGCTGCTGGTGTTCGCCGTATCGAGGCGGTAACAGGCGTCGGCGCACTGGCTGAGATCAATTCGCTCGATACCGCCCTGCAGGGCGTATGCCTTGAGCTTAAAGCACAACCCGAGAACGTTGTATCTCGTGTTGCGGCAATGCGCGGGCAGATTCGCGAGCTTGAAAAGCAAATCGACCAGCTCAAAATGAAGATGGCTCAAGCGGCTGGCGGTGAACTCGCCTCTCAGGCAATTGAGGTCAGAGGTGTGCCTGTCCTCGCCGCCCGACTTGACGGTGCTGATGCCAAGGCGCTTCGCGATGCGGTTGATCAAATGAAATCGAAGCTCGGTGATTCTGTGGTGCTGCTTGCGTCTGTGGTCGACGATAAAATCGTGTTGGCGGCAGGTGTGTCTAAAGCGGTAACGGATCGTGTCAAGGCTGGTGATTTGATGCGCGAGTTCGCGACGCGACTGGGCGGTAAAGGGGGCGGTAGACCCGATATGGCGCAAGGTGGCGGTACCGATGTAGCTGCCCTGAACGACGTCTTGGGTGCGGTGCCTGCGTGGGTTGATACGCAGCTGCCATAAATCGGGTGAAATAGTTTTCAAGCGCGCCTAAATATTGTTTAATGCGCGCCTTTTCTGAAGGGGTCAAATAGCTCGATGAGCTTAATTGTTCAAAAATTTGGCGGTACCTCAGTTGGCACAATCGAACGAATCGAGGGTGTGGCTGACAAAGTCGCAAAGTTTCACGGTGAGGGTCATCAGGTCGTCGTCGTGGTGTCGGCTATGAGCGGCGAAACGAATCGATTGATTGGCTTGGCTAATGAAATCCAGGCGCGCCCTGTACCGCGCGAGATGGATGTTTTGGTTTCGACCGGTGAGCAGGTAACCACCGCACTGTTGTCGATGGCGCTTACCAAACGGGGCGTAAAAGCAAAGTCTTACACTGGCGGACAAGTAAAGATCCTAACCGACAGCGCCCACACTAAAGCGCGTATTCAGCATATCGACGACCAGAACTTGCGCGCCGATTTGGAAGCGGGTTATGTCACTGTGGTGGCAGGATTCCAAGGTGTTGACGAAAAGGGCAATATCACGACCCTGGGTCGTGGCGGCTCAGATACTACGGCGGTTGCCTTAGCGGCCGCTCTAAAAGCCGATGAGTGCCAAATTTACACCGATGTTGATGGTGTCTACACGACTGACCCAAGGGTTGTAAGTAGTGCGCAGCGTTTAGATCGTATTACGTTTGAAGAAATGCTCGAAATGGCGAGCATGGGTTCTAAAGTCCTGCAGATCCGCGCGGTCGAGTTTGCCGGTAAGTATCAAGTGCCTTTGAGGGTACTGCACAGTTTTCAAGAGGGGCCTGGTACCCTGATTTCCATCGAGGAGCTTAATGACGTGGAAACCCCAACAATCGCAGGCATAGCCTTTACGCGCGATGAAGCTAAACTCACTGTATCGGGCGTACCTGATATGCCGGGTATTGCCTATAAAATTTTGGGTCCTATTGGCGAAGCTAATATCGAGATCGATGTTATTGTTCAGAACGTTGGGCATGACAATACTACCGACTTTACCTTCACTGTTGCACGCGGTGACTTGGCGCGAGCGCAAGAAATTCTGCAGGGTGTAGTGGCGGAAATTGGCGCGAAAAGTGTAGAAAGCGATAGCAAAATTGCCAAAGTGTCTGTTGTGGGCGTAGGCATGCGGTCACATGCTGGCGTTGCTAGCCAAATGTTCTCTGCCTTGGCCGATGTGGGTATCAATATTTTGATGATCACCACTTCCGAGATTAAGATCTCGGTGATTATCGAAGAAAAGTTCTTGGAGCTAGCCGTCCGCGCCCTGCATACAGCGTTTGGCTTGGATGCAGAGCCCGTAGAGGAATAGACCGCTCGGGTCTCAGGAGAACAGGATGTTAATACTGACCAGGAAAGTCGGCGAGAGCATTACTATTGGTGACGATGTCACCATTACGGTTGTGGCCTCTAAAGGTGGCCAAGTTAGGATTGGGATTGATGCGCCGAAGAGTGTGTCGATTACGCGCAGCGAGCTGTCTGAAAGCCAAACTAGCGATAACGAGCAGAAAGCCAAGGAAAATTAGAACTAGCCGCGATTTACCCTTTGAATTATTGATCAATATGGTATCATCGCCGCCTTAAATTTTGGTGTAATAAGTTTTACTTTGCGGCACTTAAATCCATCCCGACGAGAGGGATGAGACAAACGAGATTCGGTTAACGCAAGTTGACCAACACAGTTCGGTGGAGTGGGTGAGTGGCTGAAACCACACCCCTGCTAAGGGTGCATACCTTAACCGGTATCGAGGGTTCGAATCCCTCCTCCACCGCCATCTTCAAAAGGCACCTTTGGTGCCTTTTTTTGTTGCGGTGTCGTCTTGCGCCTGAACTACTCAAATCCCGGCCAAACGGTTTATACTGGTTTCTCTAAAAGTGAAGGTCTTTCTCATGTCCCATCCAGAACATCATTACATTCATCGTGTTGGCTGGCTTCGCGCCGCGGTATTAGGTGCGAATGATGGCCTGGTGTCGACCGCCA
>NZ_CBFHWH010000038.1:0-19061 GCF_965659035.1 Aequoribacter sp.
AGAGCACAAGCGCATTGATAATAGCCGACTCGCCGCGAGTGGCTATCGGCTAAAGTTTTCGAGTTATCGAGATGGGTACCTGTTAACCGATTGAAAACCAGCGTCGTCGACTAACGTAGGCGACGAGCTTTGTTCGCTTATACCGCCAAAATCGCTTCGACTTCGATCGCCACTCCTTTGGGGAGCGCTGCGACCTGCACGCACGCTCTTGCAGGATAAGGTTCGGCAAAAAACGATTTCATGACGGTGTTAACCGCATCAAAGTCACCCAGATCGGTCAGAGAAATATTAATTTTGACCGAATGATTTAAGCTGCCGCCGGCCGCTTCAGCAATGGCGCTTAAGTTTTTGAATACTTGCTCGGCTTGGGCACTGATATCGCCCTCGACGACAGTCATCGTCTCGGGATCGAGCGGTATTTGTCCCGAAATCCAAACGGTATTGCCCACTTTAACGGCTTGCGAATAGGGTCCGATGGCGGCGGGTGCTGCTTCGGTGGCGATAATGGCTTTGTTGTTCATTGTGGCCTCTATTAGTTTTTGACGCGCGTGACTTTGCGCACGCCGTCAATATTGCGTAATCGTTTCATGACTCGTGCCAAGTGCACTCTCGATTGCACTTGTAGCTCTAAGTCTACTAGGGCGAATAAAGGGTCTTTGTCACCGGTTGCGATTTTTTCGATGTTGATGTCCATGCTGTTAATACGGGTCGCAATGACAGCAATAACACCCCGTCGGTTTTCTACCTCGATTTTCAGCGCGGCGATATAATCGCCCGCAACTTCGTTATGCCAGCGTAACGCCACTAAACGCTCAGGCGTCTCGCGGAACTCGCCTAAGTTTTTGCAGTTTTCACGATGTACCACCATGCCTTTTTCTGAGCTTAAGTAACCCGCGATTGGGTCTCCGGGTAGGGGGTGACAGCATTTCGCGTAGGTCACCATGAAGCCTTCGGTGCCGCGGATGGCAATAGCCTCATTCGACTCGGTGCTGTTTTCGTCTTGGGTTTTACCCAGCAATTGTTGGGCGGTAATGCTCGGCAGGCGCTCGCCTTGCGCGACATCTACCAGTAAATCCTCAAGGGTTTGGTAGTGATGCTCTGTCAAAAATGCATCGAGCGTCGGCCCTTTGAGCTTGGCGATCGAGCTATCGTGCGTGGTGAGTACTCGATCGAGGAGACGTTCGCCCAGGGCTACTGAATCTTCGCGCTTTTGCTGCTTTAAAAAGTGCCGAATATTGGTTCGCGCTTTGGCGGTAATGGCATAGTTGAACCATGCCGGATTTGGACGCGCACCAGCGGCGGTAATGATCTCGACGGTTTGCCCGCTTTGTAAGGGTTCCGATAGCGGCGCTAAACGGTTGTTAATTCGGCAAGCCACACAGCGATTGCCGACACCTGTGTGCACCGCATAGGCGAAATCGACCGGTGTGGCGCCACGAGGCAGCTCCAAGATTTTACCCTTGGGGGTGAAGATGTAGATTTCGTCTGGGAACAGGTCGATTTTAACGCTCTCGATAAATTCTAAAGAGTTACCCGCCACCTGTTGCATCTCGAGTAAGCCTTGCACCCATTTACGCGCGCGGGCTTGGCTGACATTGGTGGCTTTATCGTCGCTTTTGTAGAGCCAATGTGCCGCGATACCGTTGTTCGCCATGTCCTCCATTTCGCGCGTACGAATCTGGATTTCAATGGGTACGCCGTGCATACCACGCAACACCGTGTGCAAAGACTGGTAGCCATTGGCTTTGGGCATAGCGATATAATCGGTAAACTCGCCGGGAACGGGTTTATAAATGCTGTGAACGCAGCCTAATACGCGGTAACAGGTATCGACCGAGTCCACGATAATTCTGAAGGCGTAAATGTCCATGATCTCGGCAAAGGACTTACGCTTTTCTTTCATTTTTTGGTAGATACTGTACAGATGTTTTTCACGCCCTGTTACGGTAGCGCTGTGCCCTTCGCGATGCAGGGCAGCTTCGATCTGACTGCGGATGTTTTCGACAAGCTCTTTGCGGTGCCCACGGGCTTTAGCTCGCGCTGCCATAATACGCTCGTAGCGCATCGGGTGCAGGGCTTTAAAGCCTAGGTCTTCAAATTCCATGCGCACGGTATTCATGCCCAAGCGCATAGCGATAGGTGCATAGATCTCGAGCGTCTCTTTGGCTATGCGGCGGCTTTTGGCGGGGTTTAACACCCCAAGTGTGCGCATATTGTGTAGCCGGTCTGCCAATTTCACCAGAATTACGCGAATGTCGCGCGCCATGGCTAAAGCCATTTTCTGGAAGTTCTCGGCTTGTTTCTCGGCGAGAGAGTTAAATTCGATTTGTGTGAGTTTACTAACACCATCGACTAATTCGGCAACGGTGTCGCCAAATTGTTCGGCAAGGGCCGTTTTGCTAATGCCCGTGTCTTCAATAACGTCATGCAACAGGCCCGCCATGATACTTTGTGGATCCATATGCATTTCTGCAAGGATACAGGCAACAGCGAGCGGATGTGTGACGTAAGGGTCTCCACTGCGGCGTGTTTGTCCAAAGTGGGCTTGTTCGGCGTAGAAGAAGGCGCGCTTGACGTTTTGACTCTGTTCGGGGCTTAAGTACGCCGCCAGGGTTTGGTCTAAACGAGCAAGCGCTTCCATGCGGTTTGGCCTACAGAGTGACTCCCGTCATGACTTCGGCGAGTTCGTCTTCAGCTTGGCGTTGTTCCTCTTGCGACAGAGTTGCAGCGCTGACCAAGCCGTCAGCGATTTCGCGCAATGCGATAACGGTAGGTTTATCGGATTCTTCGGCAACTAAAGGGTCTTTGCCGCCCGTTGCAATTTGGCGTGCGCGTTTGGTCGCTACCATAACTAATTCAAAACGATTATCCACGTTTTCTAGACAATCTTCGACTGTGACTCGAGCCATTTTTAATACCTAATAACAGGGTTTATTTACAGAGCCCGACAGTATAAAGGATTTTCTATGGCTTGCGTAGCGCAAGGCTGGGTATTAAATCACACATTAAAGCGCGTTGAGCTTGGGTCTGTCGTCCCGTTTTTAGCCGTTCTGCACGAACAATGGCTTGTAAATCATGTAGTGCTATCTGGAAGTCATCATTAATGACTAGATAGTCACTAAGGGTGTAATGCTGCATCTCCAGCTCGGCCTCCGACAACCGCCGCTGAATGACATCTTCACTGTCTTGTCCGCGCCCTATCAATCTTTGTTTGAGCGTGGCGTGCGAGGGTGGAAAAATGAAAATGGCGCAAGTTTCCGGCCACCACGCTTTGATTTGCTCGGCGCCTTGCCAGTCAATTTCCAGAATGATGTCCGAGCCCGATTCCAGCATGGTTTGGACCCAGGCCTTTGAGGTGCCATACCAATTACCAAATACCTCCGCGCACTCGATAAAGCCGCCTTGGTCGCGCAAGGCTGCGAAGTCAGCTTGGCTGACAAAGTGATAGTTAAGGCCATCGGCTTCACCCGGACGCATAGGTCTCGTGGTGTGTGAGACCGACACTTGAAGGTGTGAGTCCTGCTCTAGCAAGGCTTTTACAAGGCTCGTTTTGCCTGCACCACTGGGGGCGGAAACTGTAAATAAACAACCGGTGTGGGAATTTTGCATGGCAACTTCAGGAATTCTCGCAAGAGCCTCAGTATGGCTGAAGCTCTCGCAGGTCTCAAGCGCTTAAAGCAGTCGCATGCGCCGTGCTGGCGTTTTGAGTATCTTGGGCTCTTCAGGCGAGAGCCTTATTGCCTCTCCTCCTGTTCCTAGGGGGCCATCATTGCCACCGCTGGGCCCAAATTGCACGCCCAGTTCGGGTGGGCACGAGTCGTTATCACGATAATATAAGGCCGCGGCCAAACGCGCTTCCGCTGGGTCGCCCAAGGCGTGATTGAAGTCATCGGTAACAGCGCAACCGGTGACTTCAGTGCCGCCTAGGTCGCCTCCGACACTGGGCGTGAACCCGTCAGGGTAGTCACCAAATCCGGCAGCGTTAACGCCTTTGAATTGCACCGTAAAATAGGTGCTACCGCAGTTTGGCGTGGGGTAATAGCCATAGGGTTTACCGCAGGTCGTTGCCCCAATTTGAATCACATCGAAGTTGATGCCGCGCAACCCGTTGATGAGAGCTTCGCTGGCAGAACACGTGCCAGAGCCGGTCAATAAAAATACACGATTTAAACTGTCGCCAAGCGTGGGTAAAGGCTGATTCTCGGGTGCCGAAAAACCTTGAGCTCGTGTGTGAAAGGGAATGGGTCTGATGGTTTGACCGGTGACGGGGTTCACGTTGGGATACTTGTCGTTGAACTGCAGCAGTTCGAAGGTTCTGTTCAAGGTTGCGTTGCCTGCGATCATGTAGCCCAGCTCAGATGCAATATCAAGGTAACCGCCGCCGTTGTAGCGAAGATCAATCACCAAGTCGTTGATTCCCTGCTGACTGAGCGATTGAATGGCGTTAATTAACGCGAGTTCGGCGGGCGCTATGTGGTCGTGGAAGGCCATGTAACCGACATTACCTGTCGCGGTGGGAATGACTTTGACATTTTGCAGAGGGTCTATTGCGACCTCGGCTGCAGTCAGTGTAAATGTCTGCGTCTCTAATGCACCGGGCAATAAAACTTCAAAGTCGTGCTCCTCGCCAGCGACATCAGGGCTCAAGCCGGCGTTCAGTATGTCGGGGTCACCATCGAGGACAGGTTCACCGTCGATAGCGATTATCTTTGTGCCCCGGGTCATGCCTAATTGAGCCGCTTGCGAGGTGTTCTGTGAGTAGGCGATGCGAACGTCGCGCGGTGGCGATGACACTAACACCGCAAATTCAATGCCGTAGCCAAACGAGACGCCGCCTTGTGATAGCTCGTACCAAGTCTGCGAATCAAGAACAAAGTGATAGCTGTCTTTGGGTTTTCCGCTGGGTGTGGTTGCGGTTGTTTTAAGTTGGCTAAAATAGCCGTTAGGTTCGGTCGGGAAGCGTTCAGTGACGAACTCGGAATAGTCGTTTTCTGGGTTTAGATCGGGGAGTTCTTGGTACCAGAGATAGGTATCGTTGCTCCATGAGCGCAACCAATTTTTTTCGTCTATCGCGCTGCCCTGACGGTCTGGGTATAAATTACCGGTGTCCGGATCGGTGCCTGATCGCGGATTGGCACACTGATTTTCAAATTGGCTGGCGTCATCGTACACGCCAGCCACCCATCCATTATCGGGCGAGTTGACCGGAGGATTCGAGCCGCCAGAGCCGCCCCCGCCCCCACACGCGTTCAACAGGGCGATAGACGCGGCAGAAATGATCAATGTCCGTAGCGCTTGCATGATCTGTGCTCCACAATATCTAAGGGCGTATTGCAGTGTAATACGAACATCGGAAACGGTCAGATTTTTCTGTGAATAGGTATGTAGCTCCGTGCTCTAGGCTTAGGAGTACTCTAAACTGATTGGCCGGTTATAAGACAACTCACCGCGGAGCCCTGTGCCTGTATGGATTTGAATTTGAATACCCTGTATTACCACCTGGGTATTTCGGGGGACTATTTGGATTACCGAGGTCAGGCTCGTCAAATCCCCGCGTCCGTGCGCGAACACGCTTTGGGGCTGATGGGCGTGGCCGATGACGATGGCACCCGACGAGATAAGCAGTATCAGCTCGATATTGCCCCGTGGCTGTATCCCCTGCCCGCCTTTTCGGTGGTGCGAGGCCAAAGCTTGTCTTTTTATTTGCCTGCTGAGCATCACTACTATCAGGTCACTTGCCGAGTTGAACTTGAGTCCGGTTGTGAGTTTCAAACACAAGATTTACCCATCGCATCGCTTACCATATCGGGCAACTATCAATACCAAGAGGTCACCTATAATCGGTATCAACTGCCACTCGACGGCCTTGCGATCGGTTATCATCGCGTTTGGTTGATGTTAGATGACGAACGCACCTACGTCGGAGACGTAGCGGTTTGCCCCGATCGTTGCTACCTAGGTGAGCAACGCGCGCGACGCTTGGGTCTTAACTTACAGCTGTACACACTGCGATTGACAGAGAATTTGGGGGTCGGCGACTTTGCGGATCTGCGCGCGTTAATTAAGCAGCTGGCGCCCTTGGGTGTTGATCTTATTGGTTTAAACCCATTGGCCGCCCTAGCTTGGCAAGACGAGCACAGTAAAAGCCCCTACGCCCCGTCTGATCGCCGCTTCTTGAATCCGCTCTACATTGATGTTGCTGGCGCCTGCGATGCTCTCGGTATCGATAAGCCCGCTGATGCGCTTGTGTCTGACTTTGAGGTGCGTGCGCGCGAATTGCGAGAGACCTCCAGTGTCGAGTGGCGTGAAGTGGCAAAGTTTAAATACGCTGTGTTGGCCGCGCTGTACCAAGAGTTTGTTGCTCAAGATTCGGCTTGGTTAGATCACTGGCGAGACTTCATGGGTCATAATGGGGCTTTGCTGCGGTCATTCTGCGACTTTGAGGTGCAATACAATCCTTTTGGTGAGGCTTGCAGCGGTGACACCGAGTTTCATGGCTTTTTGCAATGGCTGGCGACGCAGCAACTTGAGGCATGCCAAGCTTTCGCTATTGAACAGGGTATGACGGTGGGTTTGATGGCCGATCTGCCGGTAGCCTCGGTCGGGAGCGGCCACGAAATAGCGACTAACCTCGATTTATTTGTTCAAAACGCCGATATCGGCGCCCCACCTGACCCCTTCTCCGACACCGGTCAAAATTGGGGAATGCCGCCTTTAAACCCCAGCGTGTTGCGTGCGCGACATTATGACCATTTTATCTCCCTACTGCGAAGCGCCATGTGCGGCGCAGGTGCTTTGCGATTGGATCATGCAATGTGGCTGCAGCGCGTCTGGTGGTGTGTGCAAACAGAGCTTGGACCAAGTGGCTTGTATGTGTATCAAAACGTCGAAGAGATGCTGGCCTTACTCGCGCTTGAGTCGCAGCGCAATCAATGCCAGATCATTGGAGAAGATTTGGGGGTTGTGCCCGATGATTTTCGTGCAATGATGCACAATTACGGTATGTTGGGTAACGCTTTGTTTTACTTTGCCACAGATGTGTCTGATCGTTTTTTGCCGGCCCAAGAGCAGCGTGACGACGCCTTATTAATGGTGGCCAATCATGACGTTCCGCCCCTGCGTGCGTGGTGGCAGGGTTTGGATATTGATCAGCGGCTACAATACGGTTTGGTCGATGAGCACTCGGCCAAGTCGCAGCGTCACAGTCGAGCAGCACAAAAGAAACAATTAATCGCGCTGCTGCACGACCATGATGTATGGCCCGATCTTGCCGTGCCACAGGCCTGTGACGAAGCACTATGCCTAGCGATTTATCGCTTCTGTGCTAAGGGCGCAAGCCCGTGGGTCGTTTTGCAGCTAGATGACCTAGTGGGAGCCGACACCCCCGTTAATATTCCTGGCACATTTCTTGAATATGATAATTGGTCCAGAAAATTACCCGGGCTAGATTTAGCCGATATACAAGGGCGTTGGTCGAAGTTGTTCGAACAATTGGCTTTGGATCGAGCGTCAGTCTAGGGTTAGGAACTCCTTATGAAAAACAAATCTACCAGTGAATTTGATGCCAGCGTTCAGGCGCTCGCCGATGCGCGCTACAATCACCATTTTGCCTGGCTTGGGCAACAGGTGACTGAGCAGGGTTTAAGTTTTCGCGTTTGGGCCCCGGGTGCCAAGCAAATCGATGTCATCTGCGCTCAAACGGGTCGCAGAATCACGCGTTTAACCCAGAGTCACCCCAGTGGTTTTTTTGAGAAAACGTTGGGAAATCGCCGTCGGCCCATCGACTACCGGCTCAGCTTTGATGGTGGCGACCCCGTAGCAGATGCCTATGCCTATGGCGATTTGCTAGACCCGACGGCCCAGTATTTTTATGCCGAAGGCCAGCAGATTGACGCGTATCGTTGGTTGGGTGCACAGCATCATGAGTATGGCGGTGTGTCAGGTGTGCGCTTCACAGTTTGGGCACCGAATGCCCAGCGCGTTGCAGTGATTGGCGATTTCAACGGTTGGGACGCGTCCAGACATGGCTTAAAACACTACCCCGATGCGGGCATCTGGGCAATTTTTATTCCCGATGCAGAGCCAGGTCAGGCCTACAAGTTTCATGTGATGGGCGCCGATGGTGTGGTGCGTGAAAAAGCAGATCCGTATGCGCGCCAAATGGAACGATCGCCAGCCACGGCATCGCTGGTGCCAGTTAATACCAATTTTCAGTGGACCGATGCGCAGTGGATGACAGAGCGCGGCGCGCAGCACACGCCGAGCAGCGCGATCAGCATATACGAGTGTCAGCTCGCTTCGTGGATGCGTGATTACGACAATCATTACTTGAGCTATGAAGAGCTTGCCGAGCGACTCATAAGCCACGCGAAAGCCTTGGGCTTTACGCACATCCAGTTAATGCCGGTATCCGAGTACCCTTTTGACGGGTCGTGGGGTTACCAACCCGTGGGTCTTTACGCACCGACGTCGCGATTTGGCTTGCTGGACGATTTTAAAGCCTTCGTCAATCGCTGCCATGAGGCGGGTTTGGGGGTTTTGCTGGATTGGGTGCCGGGACATTTTCCGTCCGATCCGCATGGCTTGGCCGAATTTGACGGTACAGCCCTGTACGAGCATGCCGATCCGCGCCGAGGGTTCCATCCCGACTGGAACACCTATATTTACAATTACGGCCGCAATGAGGTGCGTAGCTTTTTGTTATCCAATGCCGATTTTTGGTTGAGCGAGTGTCACATTGATGGTCTGCGAGTCGATGCGGTCGCCTCGATGCTGTATTTAGATTACAGTCGTGCTGAGGGCGAGTGGATTCCGAACGAGCACGGCGGTCGAGAAAATTTAGAGGCGGTTGCGTTTTTGCAGGCTCTAAATAGCCTGATGTACGCCAATCATCCCGGCATTATGATGATTGCCGAGGAGTCCACGGCATGGCCCGGCGTGAGTCATCCTGTTGACCAAGGTGGTCTGGGTTTTGGCTACAAGTGGAATATGGGTTGGATGAACGATACGCTGCGCTACATAAGCAAAGACCCGATCCACCGAGCGTATCACCACGATGACATGACCTTTAGTATGGTCTATGCCCGCGACGAGAACTTTATCTTATCGATCAGTCACGATGAATGCGTTCACGGCAAGGGTTCTTTGCTGAACAAAATGCCCGGCGACGATTGGCAAAAGCGCGCTAATTTACGCGCCTATTGGGCCTACATGTGGGCCCATCCAGGTAAGAAACTCCTGTTTATGGGGATGGAATTTGGTCAGTATCGCGAGTGGAATCACGATCACGGCCTCGATTGGTACTTACTGGAGCGAGCAGAGCACCGCCAGTTAATGGACTATGTCGCTCGATTAAATCAGCTTTACACCCAATACCCTGCTTTGTATGAGGCCGACCAAGATGCTGAGGGTTTTTGCTGGCTGCAAGCCCACAACAAAGACCAATCCATTTTGGCTTGGGTGCGCTCGGCACCCAATGCGCAGCAAGTGATCGTGGTGTGTAACTATACCCCGA
The DNA here is from genome assembly GCF_965659035.1 of Aequoribacter sp. Classification (NCBI taxonomy): domain Bacteria; kingdom Pseudomonadati; phylum Pseudomonadota; class Gammaproteobacteria; order Cellvibrionales; family Halieaceae; genus Aequoribacter; species Aequoribacter sp. The sequence continues at coordinate 9,515 of NZ_CBFHWH010000038.1, forward strand.
CCGTCGTGCACGACTATCGGGTTGGCGCGCCGAGCATGGGGCAACCACAGGTGCTTCTGAACAGCGATGACGCGTCTTTTGGGGGTTCTGATGTCAAGCCAAGCCCACGCCTTGAGCCGATGCCATGGGATGGTTGTGAACAATCGATATGTTTAACTTTGCCACCTTTGGCCACTGTCTGGCTGGTGGTGCGCTGAGTATGACTGGCGCCTTGAGCATTGAATCTGGCAACCCTTTACAATTGGGGGCTGTTTGGTGCTCGGGTGGATTAAATGTAGCGGTATTTTCGGATGATGCCTCAGCGGTCGATGTTGAGTTCTTTGACGCCACAGGACGTGTGTCGCAAGCGCGCGTTAAGTTGACTCGGCATGTGTCGGGCGTTTGGTGTGCAAAGCTTAATAATGTCCCGCAGAATTGGACCTACATTTACCGAGCCTACGGCGCGCGTGATCAGAGTAGTGGGCTATGGTTTGATCAGAACAAGGCGCTACTGGACCCCTACGCGCAAGAATTCACCCGCGATTTGGTCATTGCCCCAGAACATCTGTCCATACACGAGTTTGAAACGGCGGATAGCACACCAAAATGTCGATTCCAGTCTCCTCCAAACGCTTCAATAAGCGCGGCATCAACACCCATGCTTATGACAGACAGGATTATTTATGAAGCTCATGTTAAAGGGTTTTCTTACAAGAATCCGGATCTGCCCGAGGTCTTGCGCGGCACCTACGCTGGCTTAGCCCACCCAGCCAGTATTGCCTATCTGCAACATTTGGGCGTTAACACCTTAGAGTTGATGCCAGTACAGTGCTTTGCGGATGAACCATTTTTAACAGCCAAAGGTTTACGAAATTATTGGGGATATAACCCCTACAGCTTTTTTGCAGTGCATCAAGGCTACGCCAGCGAACCGAGTGTCGCCAAGGCAGAGCTTACGCAGGCGGTCAGTGCGTTGCGTGACGCCGGCATCGACGTTCTGATCGACATGGTGTTCAACCATACCGCAGAGGGCGATGCCGAAGGCTCAACGCTAAGTTGGCGCGGTTTGGACAATCGTGCCTACTACACACTAGACCTTGACTCGTGTGCTTACGACAATCACACCGGCTGTGGTAATACCTTAAATTTTGCACACCCCCGAGTGGTGCAGCTGGCTTGTGACGCGCTCAGATATTGGCTGACGGACATCGGTGTCGCGGGTTGTCGTTTTGATTTGGCGACGGTGATGGGGCGTGATCGGCACGGTTTTAATACGGATCACCCTTTGCTGGTAGCCATTGCCCAGGACCCTGTGCTGCGCTCGGGTGTTTGGGTTGCAGAGCCTTGGGATATCGGGCCCTCAGGGTATCAGTTGGGTGGCTTTCCGCGCTATTTTTCCGAGTGGAACGACCGCTTTCGCGATTCTGTACGAGCATTCTGGCGAGGTGATCCTGCCTCGGCCTCTGCCTTCGCTCAGGCCTTACACGGTTCGGCGGAGGTTTTTGAAAACTCTCGGCGAAACTCGAGCGGATCGGTGAATTTTGTGACCAGCCACGATGGCTTTACCGCACTCGATCTCGTCTCTTATGCCGAGCCAGACAACCTTGCGAATTTAGAAAACAACCGCGATGGCCATCGTCACAATTTGTCGTTGAATTATGGCGTCGAGGGTGCGACTGATAATCCACAGATTATCGAACAGCGGCGACGTCATGTTCGCAATCTGGTAGCGACTACCCTACTAGCGCAGGGTGTCCCGATGCTTTTGGCGGGCGATGAGCGTTTGAATACGCAGTATGGCAACAACAATGCGTACTGCCAAGACAATGAAATGACTTGGCTGAGCTGGGATTGGAGTGACGCAGAACGGGACATGAAGCAGTGGGTGACGGATGTTATTGCGTGCCGAAAACGCTTCCAGGCCTTGCGTCAAGACAGTTATCATCATGACGACTGGTGTTGGTATAGATTAGATGGAAAGACATTAACAGATGCGGATTGGCACCAGCCGCATTTACATGGCTTACAGTGCACGCTACCAGATCTTGATGGCGGCGAATTGTGTGTTGTCATCAACGCCTCCAACGAATTATCGAGTGCCCAGTTGCCGCAGACTGGTGACTGGCAATGTTTATTAAACTCCTACGAGCCTAGTGTGCGAACTCGCCGCGGGCTGACACAAATTACCCCGAAAACTCTACAGCTATGGTGGTTGCCTAATGCGGCTAGCCACTCGACTATTGATTAAAGAATACGATGGACTAAACAATGCCTACTTCGAAACCTTCCGCACTAAACTTAAAACAAGATCTCAAACGCCACTTTGACTTGACTTTGGGGCGCGGCGATACGAACTACAGTCGTCATTATTTGTATCAATCGATGGCGCTAGCGGTGCGCGATCAGCTTGTGAGCCGTTGGCGCGAAACGCGCGAGCGTTATCGTCGGGAAGAGCCCAAGCGCGTGAGCTACTTGTCTTTAGAGTTTCTAATGGGCAGGACCCTACACAATGCTTTAGCTAACCTAGATTTGGAAGATCAAGCTAGAGCGGCGCTACAAGACTACGCCTGCGATTTGGAAACTTTAGAGACAGAAGAACTCGATGCCGGTCTTGGCAATGGCGGTTTGGGGCGCTTGGCTGCGTGTTTCTTGGACAGCTGCGCAACACTCGAAATTCCCGTTACGGGCTACGGGATTCGTTATCAATTTGGCATGTTCCATCAAAAAATCGTCGATGGGTACCAACAAGAAGCTCCAGATCAGTGGTTGCGTGATGGTAACCCTTGGGAAGTAGAAAGTCCTGAGAATACGCGTCGCGTGCCTTTTTTTGGGCGCGTCGTCGTCGAGCACGATGCACAAGGCCGTGAGTGTCGCCGTTGGATCGCTACTGAGGACGTGCTAGCTATTCCTTATGACATTCCTATACCGGGTTACAACAACGATACGGTGAATACGCTGCGCCTTTGGAAGGCCTCGGCGACCGAAGAATTTAATTTGGGTGAATTTAACTCGGGCTCGTACACCGATGCGGTTAGCAAAAAGACCGAAGCCGAGCAGATTACCATGGTCTTGTATCCCAACGATGCCAGCGAGGCCGGTAAGATCCTGCGCTTGCGTCAGCAATATTTCTTAGCGTCCGCAAGTCTTCAGGACATCCTGCACCGCTGGATTAGCCGCAAAGGCCATGACTTTTCAGGCTTTGCCGAAAAGCATGCGGTGCAGCTTAATGACACACACCCCACTATCGCTGTGGCTGAGCTTATGCGTCTGTTGATGGACGAGCACGGTCTAGGGTGGCAAGAGGCTTGGACGCTGACAGAATCCACGATGGCGTATACTAACCATACCTTACTGCCCGAGGCTCTGGAGACGTGGTCGGTATCTTTATTCGAGCATCTGCTGCCGCGCCTATTGGAAATTATCTACGAAATTAATGCGCGCTTTTTGCAGGTGGTGGCACAACGCTGGCCTGGCGACGTGGATAAACAGCGGCGTCTGTCTATTATCCAAGAAACCCCCGAGCGCGCTGTGCGTATGGCGCATTTGGCCATTGTGGGTTCTTATTCGGTTAACGGTGTAGCCGCCTTGCACACGGACTTACTCAAGCAAGGTTTGTTTGCTGAGTTCTATGCGTTATGGCCGCACAAGTTCAATAACAAAACCAATGGTGTAACTCCGCGCCGGTGGTTGGCGAACTGTAATCCAGGCTTGCGAGACCTGATCACCGAAACCATTGGGGATGACTGGATTCGTGATCTAAGCCAGCTTGACCAGCTAATTCCCTATGCGGACGATACCGCTTTCTGCGAGCGCTTCATGGACGTTAAATACGCGAATAAACAGGCACTCGCGACCCTGGTCGCAAAGAAGACGGGCATCGAGTTCGACCCCTCTTGGATGTTTGATGTGCAGGTAAAACGGATTCATGAATACAAGCGTCAGCTGTTAAATATTCTTCATGTGATTTCACTGTACGACCGCATTCGCAAAGGCGATACTGCCTCTATGACACCGCGATGTGTATTGATTGGCGGTAAGGCCGCGCCGGGTTATGTCATGGCAAAGTTAATTATTAAGTTAATTAACAATGTGGCGCATACCATCGCTCAAGATGAACAAGCTAATCAGTGGTTGAAGGTGGCATTCTTGCCGAACTACAACGTTTCAGCGATGGAAATTATCTGTCCTGGAACGGATTTATCCGAGCAAATATCGACCGCAGGTAAAGAAGCCTCTGGCACAGGTAACATGAAATTTATGATGAATGGCGCACTGACGATCGGCACCTTAGACGGTGCCAATATCGAGATCCGAGACGCCGTTGGTGCTGATAATTTCTTCCTGTTTGGTTTAGAGGCACATGAAGTGGCCCAAACACGCCAAAACTATAACCCGCAGCAGTACATTGATGCTGACCCCAACTTTCAAGCCGTGATGTCTTTGCTGCAAAGTGGGCATTTTTCATTGTTCGAGCCGGGCATTTTTGACCCGATTATCGCAGCCTTGACCGCTTCCACCGATCCGTGGATGACAGCGGCAGATTTTAGTGATTATTGTAAAGCGCAAGAGCAAGCTGCATGTACTTATAAAGATAAAACCCAGTGGGCGCGAATGGCGGTACTCAACACCGCTACTAGTGGCCGCTTCTCAAGTGACCGCACAATTTCTGAATACCGCGACGACATCTGGTATCGGGCACCGGAGGCTGTGCGCAAAGTGAGTTAATCAATGGAGCAATAGGAATGGATAATCCGCGTTACGTTAGCCGTTTAACAAAAAATACGCTGGCTTTAGTGCTGGCGGGAGGGCGCGGCTCGCGCTTGTTTGAACTGACCAATTGGCGAGCAAAGCCTGCGCTCTATTTTGGGGGCAAATATCGGATTATCGATTTTCCTTTGTCTAACTGCATTAATTCTGGCGTTCGCCGCGTCGGTGTTTTAACTCAGTACAAATCACATTCACTAGTGCGTCATATCGTTCGCGGTTGGAGCCATTTTAAGAAAGAGCTGGGCGAATTCGTCGAAATTTTGCCCGCGAGTCAACGTTATTCGGATGATTGGTACCAAGGGACCGCGGACGCCATCTACCAGAATTTGGATATTATCCGTGCGGAAAAGCCCGAGTACGTGCTTATTCTGTCGGGCGATCACGTTTACAAGATGGACTACGGTGCTATGTTGGTCCGCCATGTTGAAAGCGGTGCCGATATGTCAGTCTGCTGTTTGGAGGTGCCAGTTGAAGAGGCTGCGGGCGCCTTTGGCGTGTTGGAAGTCGATGAAACCATGCGCGTGAAGAGTTTCCAAGAAAAACCCGCCGAGCCCGCTGAAATTCCGGGTAGCCCCGGCATCTGTTTGGCTTCGATGGGCAACTATATTTTTAACACTCGTATGCTGTTTGACTTGCTGCTCGAAGATGCCGCAAGCGCCAAATCGAGCCACGATTTTGGTAACGATATTATTCCGTCAATGATCGAACGCGCGCATGTGCAAGCCTATCCGTTTCGGGATTCACAGACCGGCGGGCAGGGTTACTGGCGCGACGTGGGTACTTTGGACTCGTTTTGGGAAGCCAACATGGAGTTGGTACATGCTACGCCAGCGTTAAACATGTATGATCCCGACTGGCCGATCTGGACCTATCAAGAGCAGCTGCCCCCCGCAAAATTTGTGCATGACTACGATGGTCGCCGTGGTGAGGCGATCGATTCGGTCGTGTCCGGTGGCTGTATTATCTCAGGCAGCACGGTTCGGCGATCGGTTGTGTTTTCTAATGTGCACATACACTCCCACGGTATGATCGAGTCAAGCGTGATATTGCCAGGCGTTGATATTGGCCGTGGCGTGAAATTGCGCAACGTCATCGTGGACAGAGGTGTCCGTGTGCCAGACGGTTTGGAGGTGGGCTTTGATATTGAACAGGACAAAGCCAATGGATTTAGGGTGTCGCCTAAAGGTCGAGTGTTGATTACCCGCGGAATGCTGGGGCAGCCCGAAGGCTACGCCTAATTTAAGAGGATACAGTAATGACACAAGTTGTGGACGTAACGACGACACAGTTTGCTGATCAAAAGCCCGGCACCTCGGGCTTACGAAAACAAGTGAGCGTATTTCAGCAAGCGCATTATCTAGAAAATTTTGTGCAGTCTACTTTTAACGTGATTGGCGGTGGCCAAGGTAAAACCTTGGTCTTGGGCGGAGATGGCCGATTTTACAATAGAGCCGCAGCACAAACCATTATTCACATGGCAGCCGCTAATGGGTTTGCACGCGTTATTGTCGGGCAAGGCGGAATCTTGTCGACACCTGCGGCGTCGGCGGTGATTCGCGCCCGAGGCGCCGATGGCGGTTTGATTCTGTCGGCCAGTCATAACCCGGGCGGTCCCAACGGTGACTTTGGTATTAAGTTCAATGGTGCTAATGGTGGTCCAGCGGTCGAGTCGATGACCAATGCCATTTTTGAAGAAACCAAAGTGCTTCAGCGGTATCGCACGCTTCAGGGCGCCGGTGAAACCGACTTGGATATTCTTGGTGAAACTTCGCTTGCGGGCACGGTGATCGAAGTGCTTGACCCGGTTGCTATTTACGCTGACTTAATGGAAGTTCTCTTTGACTTTGAAGCGATTAAAGAGCTGTTGACGAATCCTCGATTTCAGCTGCGCTTTGATGCCATGCACGCCGTCACCGGCCCTTACGCGCGCGAGATCTTAGTCAATCGTCTAGGTGCCCCCGAAACTACCTTAATGAATGCCGAACCTAAAGAAGACTTTGGGGGTGAACACCCCGATCCGAATTTGGTTCACGCCAAAGACTTAGTCGACCTGCTAAACGGCGATGAAATGATCGCTTTTGGTGCGGCCTCTGACGGCGATGGGGATCGCAATATGGTCTTGGGCACTGGATTTTACATTAATCCTTGCGATTCGCTGGCGGTGCTGACTGCCAACGCACACTTAGTCCCTGGATACTCTGGGGGTTTGGCCGGTGTGGCGCGCTCGCTGCCCACCTCACGTGCGGTTGATCGCGTGGCTGCAAATTTAGATATCGAGTTTTTTGAAACGCCCACGGGTTGGAAGTTTTTCGGCAATCTGATGGACGCTGGTCGCATTACGCTGTGTGGCGAAGAAAGCTTTGGGACGGGTTCAAGCCATATACGCGAAAAAGACGGTTTGTGGGCAGTATTATTCTGGTTAAATTTGATCGCCGTGCGAGCACAGCCGGCACGCTCGATTGTTCGCGATCACTGGGAACGCTTCGGGCGCGACTTTTTCTCGCGGCATGATTATGAAGGCATCGATAGCGACCACGCCAATGCCTTGATGCAAGCGCTCACCGGTCGCCTTGATAGTTTACCCGGACAGACGTTCGGTGATTTGGTGGTCGCTAGTGCTGATAATTTTTCCTACCGCGACCCCGTGGATGACAGCGAAAGCTACAATCAGGGTGTGCGCATCGTGTTTGAAAATGATGCGCGTATTGTAGTGCGTCTATCTGGCACGGGCACATCGGGCGCTACACTTCGAGTGTATTACGATCAGCACGAGCGTGACCCCGCGTATTTCAGTGTGTATGCTCAGCGGTACTTGGAGCCCTTGTTTGCAGCATCCGAGGCCATATTAAACATAAAACACTTCACTGGGCGGGATGCGCCGGACGTAATTACTTGAGTACACGCAAATGAATATTTTGATGGTGGCCGCCGAGAACGGAACTTTGCCTGGTGGTAAGGTTGGTGGTATTGGCGATGTCGTGCGAGATTTACCGCCGGCATTGGCGGCGACAGGTGCGTCAGTTCAAGTGGTTATGCCAGGCTATCAAGCGTTTTCAAAGCTCGAGCAAGCAGAATTAGTGGGACACTTAGATGTGCCCTTTGCCGGCACAGTCGAGACCGTAACTCTGGCGAAAATTGAGACAGGTAATGGCGTCGACTTGTGGATTATCGATAGTCCTTTGCTGGCACCACAAGGCGTGGGCAGAGTGTATTGCCACGACCCTGACTCGCAGCCATTTGCTACCGATGCCACCAAGTTTGCGCTATTTTCGGCCGCGGTCTGTGAATTGTTATTGCACCGCCATTTTGGCGTTTTAGATTTTGTACACCTGCATGACTGGCACGCCGCCTTTGTTGCGATGCTTCTGCGTTACCATTCACGCTATCAAGCAGAGCGCACCCAGCGCTTGGTGTACACCATTCACAATTTGGCTTTGCAGGGTATTCGGCCAGTCGATGGCAATCCCAGTGCTCTGAAAACCTGGTTCCCTGATTTTGGTGCGGTTGATCACCAAGTTATGGATTTGCGGTATCCCGATTGCATTAATCCTGTTCGTGCAGCAATCAATCTGTGCGACACCATTCATACGGTCTCGCCTTCTTACATACTAGAGATCCAAGAGCCTACCAACGAAAAATTGGGGTTTTATGGTGGTGAAGGACTCGATCGAGATCTGCGGGCGGCAGCAGCGGAGGATCGCTTAGTTGGCGTCCTAAATGGTTGCGACTATGCCGACACCCCCAAAAAGATACCGAGCTGGAAGCGCATGCTTGCTGTAGCTGAGCAGGCAGTAACGGCTTGGAGTCTAGCCGAAGCTGCTGACGTTCACGCGTTGGCGCTGTCGCGTATCGCGAAATGGAAGTCGCAACCAAGTCCGACCTGCGTGCTGACTTCTGTGGGTCGCGCAACGGACCAAAAATTAAGAATCTTGCGCGAAGGTCTGACGCCACAGACATCATCGTTGGCACAAATTTTGACCCAACTGCCACCCGACGCCAAGCTAATTATGACCGGCAGTGGTGATGCGGCCTACGAGACATTTTTATTCGAAACTGCCAAAGCGCATGATAATTTTTTGTTTTTGCGAGGCTACTCCGAAGCGCTTGGGACCATTTTGTATGCTGGTGGCGATTTGTTTTTAATGCCGAGTTCGTTCGAACCTTGCGGCATTAGTCAGCTGCTTGCAATGCGCGCCGGCCAGCCCGTGGTAGCGCACGCCGTTGGCGGTTTGCGTGACACCATTATCGACAACGAAACAGGTTTTTTGTTTAACGGCGCCAATCCACGCGCCCAGTCACTAGAATTGGTGGGTACGGTGACCTATGCAATGGAACTGTTTTACATGAATCCAAGTCGCTATCGACTCATTCGAGAAGCGGCTTCGAAGGTGCGATTTGAGTGGTCGAAAATCGCTAAACAGTACCGACAGTCGATTTACGTTTAGGGGATCAGCGCAAACCGTGCTGTGACGCGCAGGGCAATTTCAATTTGTCCGCTTAGCTGAGTGTCTACCGACTCTGCACCGTCTACTGCCATCATGGCGACTGACCGAAACTCAGGTCTTGGCGTTGAGCTATTGTTTTGCGCTTCGATGGCTAGCGGGCTTCCGATACTGACGTTCAAAGCTGTTGCCGCTGCTTCGGCATTTGTTTGTGCATCTTTTACGGCGAGCGCTAGCACTTTGCGTTCGAGTTCGTGTTGTTCGCTGTGAAATAAACGCGGGGGAGACAATCGCGTAACCCCTGCTGTTAAACCACCCTCAATAATAGTCTGTAACAAACCGATGTCTTTTAAGATTAC
>NZ_CBFHWH010000039.1:0-19029 GCF_965659035.1 Aequoribacter sp.
CGGGTTTCTTTAATCCACTCATTTTTATCAACCGGGTTTTCCAGTCCGCGTCGCAAGGCGCGTTTTGCTTCTGTGTGAAGCTGGCGTAACAGGCTTGAACGCCATGCATTCCAAAGTGTCGGGTTGGTGGCGTTGATGTCGGCGACAGTCAGGGTAAATAAATAATCTAAGCGCTGTTGGTCGCCCACATGTTTCGCGAACTGCTGTATGACGTCTGGGTCAGAGATATCTTTGCGCTGGCTAACCGCAGACATTAATAAGTGGTTTTTAACCAGCCACGTCACCAGTGAGGTATCCCGCTCGGACAATCCGTGATCGCGACAAAAGAGCTCCGCGTCAATGGCCCCCAGTTCTGAGTGATCACCGCCACGACCTTTGCCGATATCGTGGTATAGGCCTGCGATATAAATAAGCTCTTTTTTCGGGAGACGGCGTGCCACTCTGGATGAGACCGGAAACTTCTCTTCATAGTTGCCGGTCATGAAACGGCGAATGTTCTGTATCAGCTCAAGGGTATGGGCGTCGACCGTGTACGCATGAAACAAGTCGTGTTGCATCTGGCCGATAATTTTCCCGAACTCTGGTAGGTAATTTCCCAAAAAGCCATAGCGAGTCATTCGTCGCAACATGCGTGTAATCTGATAAGGAGAACGCAGGAATTCGATGAACATTGCCTTGTGCGTTGGATTATCTCGAAAGCGCTGGTCAACAAGGTCGCGATTGTCCGAGATTGCACGCAGCGTTCTTGCTCCGATGTCGACGACGTCTCCATGCTGGGCGCAAATCAGAAACGCTTCGAGTATCGCGGTAGGTTGCGATCTGAACATATCAAGGTCTACCGCATTTAAATAACCTTGCTGTTTGTAAAATCGCTCGTTTACGACCTCGATAGTGCTGTTATCGGCATCCACTAAATGCTGTTCGAAATATTGAATAAGCACATCGTTAATTTGCCCGATTGTGAGGGCCCAGCGATAGTAGACTTGCATGAACTGCTCGACCGCCAGGCGTTCGCCATCATCGGTTAAGCCCCAGAGTTCTGCAATCTGCCTTTGATAGTCAAACAGCAGGCGATCTTCAGGTCGTCTGCTCAGCATATGCAGAGCATATCGAACGCGCCACATGTAGTTGCGGCCTTCCTCTAACAGTGCTCGTTCGTCCGATGTCAGTAGGGTGTCAACACCAAAAGCAGCACTTGCCGATACGTTGAAGTGGCGCTCGATAATCCAGCAGATGATTTGCAGATCACGCAACCCGCCGGGCGAGCTTTTGACGTTTGGTTCTAGGTTGTATTCAGTATCCGCAAACTTGTCATGGCGCTCGTTTTGCTCTTGCAATTTGGCATGGAAAAATTCGTTACTGGTCCACATGTTAGCGGTACTGATTCCGTTCGTGACCGCAGACATTAGGTCTGACTGACCCACAAGCACTCTGGCTTCCATCAGATTAGTCAAAACGGTGATGTCACTGCTGGCCTCCTCTAAGCAGGCGGCAACGGTTCTCACGCTGTGACCTAACTGCAGGCCAGAATCCCAAACGCTAGTGACAAAGTGCTCGATTGCGTCTCGATATTGCTCTGGGTCATGTTGGCACAAGATCATTAAGTCGATGTCGGAGTAGGGGTGTAATTCGCCACGCCCATAGCCCCCAAGTGCTATCATGCAAACGCCGTCAGCGGACCCGGCGCAGCTTTCCCAGAGGGCAACTAAAATGCGATCAACAGCGCGTGTTCTAGCGCGAAGCAAGGCCTCGATGCTCCCTCCAGCGATGAAGGCCGCGTCAAGTGCCTGGCCGACTCGCTTTAACGAAGTCTTTGCTGTGGCGCTGGCGTTCGATGCATCAAAGCCCGGAAGGTTTCCCGAATGAATTTCGTCAAGTACGGCAATGGCGTTAGTTGACATACATTTATAGGCTTATGGTGTCGTCGCTGCGCAGTGTGAAGATTTCGACGCCGGAGTCTGTTACGCCCAGGGTGTGTTCCCACTGTGCGCTGAGTCGTCCATCTTTTGTGGTTACGGTCCAGCCATCGTTGGTATTTAGTTTGGTATGGCGTTTGCCGGCGTTGATCATCGGCTCGATGGTAAAGGTCATTCCGGGCTTCAATGCCATGCCTTCTCCTGTGCGTCCGTAGTGCAACACTTGCGGGTCTTCATGGAAAACCGCGCCGATCCCGTGTCCGCAATATTCCCTAACCACAGAGTAATAGTGTTTTTCTGCATGCTCTTGGATGATGGCTCCGATATCGCCCAGTGTTGTCCCGGGTTTAACGATGGCAATGGCTTTGTACAAGCACTCCTGCGTCACTTTAATTAAGCGCTCAGCGTGAGGGGCGATGTCACCGACACCCACCATAATACTGGTATCCCCATGGTAGCCATCTTTAATGACGGTTACGTCAATATTAACGATGTCGCCATTCTTTAACCTTTTCGTATCCGAGGGGATGCCGTGGCACACAACGTCGTTGATTGAAGTGCAAATCGAGCGGGGGAAGCCATGGTAATTCAGGGGCGCTGGAATAGCTTTCTGCTCTTCCACAATGAATTGGTGGCAGATGTTGTCGAGCTCGCCCGTGGTTACTCCGGGTTGTACGTAAGGCTTGATCATCTCTAGAACGTCAGCAGCAAGCTTCCCTGCTACGCGCATTTTCTGGAATTCTTCGGGTGATTTAATGGTAACGCTCATGCTGAAGATTTGGGCCCTTGGCGACACGAAAGCTCGCTAGTGTACCGTAGGAGGCCAGATCCGCGCCACTGAAATTGGTCCGTAAAATAGAAGGCAGGCTTCTCTTTTCAGGTGAACCGTGGTATAAAGCGCGCCGCTATTCAAGAGAGTAGCGATTAACTTAACGACGCACACATTCCGATAGCGTTATCAGGGTGCCGCGAAAGTGGTTTGGTAGCGAGGTTTGTGGAGGCTTAACCCGATACAGAGAGAGATATTATGACGCAAGTAACGATGCGAGAGTTACTGCAGGCTGGTGCACACTTTGGCCACCAGACCCGCTACTGGAACCCCAAAATGGGCCGCTACATTTTCGGCGCCCGCAACAAGATCCATATCATCAACCTTGAGCACACTGTGCCTGCATTGAACGATGCATTGGCGATGGTTGAGCGGTTGGCCTCAAACAAAAATAAAGTCCTTTTTGTCGGTACCAAGCGTGCTGCAGGTAAAGTCATTAAGGAGCAAGCTGAGCGTGCGGCTATGCCGTACGTAAGTCATCGTTGGTTGGGTGGTATGCTGACCAACTATAAAACGATACGTGCATCTATCAAGCGTTTGCGGGATCTAGAGGCTCAACAAGCCGATGGTACGTTCGCCAAGTTGACGAAGAAAGAAGCGTTGATGCGCACTCGTCAGATGGAAAAGCTTGAGCGCTCCATCGGTGGTATTAAAGATATGGGTGGCTTACCTGACGCATTATTTGTGATCGACGTAGATCACGAGCGCATTGCGATCACTGAAGCGAACAAGCTCGGCATTCCTGTCATTGGCATTGTGGATACCAACAGTGATCCAGATGGTGTTGATTATGTTATCCCGGGTAATGATGACGCGATCCGCGCCGTAAAGCTCTATGCTCAAGCCATTGCAGATGCTTGTATTGCAGGAAAAACAGGCGATACCGCAGCGATTAAAAACGAATTCGTAGAAGTCGAAGCCGAAGCTGAAGAAGCAGCGGCTGAATAAAACACTGCCGAGTTCCGCGGGCGCTGAGCGCCCGCGTCGATAGATTTTTAGACCAACTAGGAGAGAATTATGTCAGCAGCACTTGTGAAAGAGTTGCGTGAGCGTACCGGTTTGGGTTTGCTCGAGTGTAAAAAAGCGCTAGCCGAGGCGGATGGCGATATCGAAAAAGCGATTGAAGAACTGCGAAAGTCGTCGGGCATGAAGGCTGCGAAAAAAGCTGGTCGAACGGCTGCAGATGGTGTGGTTTTGGCGCGCGTTAGCGAAGACGGCAGCTACGGTCAGTTGGTCGAAGTTAATAGCGAAACAGACTTTGTCGCACGCGATGATAACTTTTTGGGATTCGCTAACAGCGTAGCTGACGCGGCGTTGTCAGCACGTACGACTGACGTTGCGAGCGTAATGGCTGGCGATTTAGAAGCTGCCCGTGAAGGTTTGGTTCAAAAGATCGGCGAAAACATTGGTGTTCGTCGTATCGATGCCGTAGACGCTGGCGAGGGCGTTGTGGGCGCTTACGTGCATGGCAACAAGCGTATCGCTGTGCTTGTGGCCCTGCAAGGTGGCGATCAAGATTTGGCGCGTGATGTTGCGATGCATGTCGCGGCAGTGAACCCTCAGGTTGTCTCCCCTGACGATATGCCGCAGGAATTGATCGAGAAAGAAAAAGAGATCTACACCGCTCAAGCTCTTGAGTCGGGCAAGCCGGCAGAAATCGTCGAAAAAATGATCGGCGGTCGTATCAAGAAGTTCTTAGCTGAAAACAGCTTGGTAGAACAAGCCTTTGTCAAAGACCCCGAAACGACAGTCGGCAAACTGGTAAGTTCTGCTGGCGCATCTGTTTTGGCTTTCGTCCGCTTCGAAGTGGGTGAGGGTATCGAGGTGCAGAAAGTCGACTTTGCTGATGAAGTGGCGGCTCAGCTGAAAGGCTAAGAGGTTCGTCGAATCAGAGGTTACAGATAACCCCGTTTTTACGGGGTTTTTTGTAGGTAGAAAATTTTTGATCCAGTCTCGCGTTTATTTTAAGCAGGGCTAGGGTCAAGACACGTTGTGCGTTAACATAGCCATCACTTAGGAGGGGCTCATGGGTCAAAATTCTGCAGAAAAGAAATATAAACGCATACTCTTAAAATTAAGTGGCGAGGCGCTAACAGGGGAAGAAGCTTTTGGTATCGACCCCAAGATTTTAGATCGAATGGCGCTTGAGATTGGGCAATTGGTAGGCATTGGCGTTCAGGTGGGTTTGGTTGTCGGCGGCGGTAATTTGTTCCGTGGAGCAGCTCTACAGAGAGCCGGGCTAGATCGTGTTACCGGCGATCATATGGGAATGCTGGCTACGGTGATGAACGCGCTCGCGTTGCGCGACGCGCTGGAGCGTTCTAATATTGCTACGCAGGTCTTATCGTCGATTCCTATGAGTGGTGTCGTCGACCATTACGATCGACGAAAAGCCATACGAGCCCTGTCTAATGGCGATGTGGTTATTTTTGCCGCCGGCACCGGTAATCCTTTCTTTACCACCGACTCATCCGCGTGCCTGCGTGGTATCGAGGTTGAGGCCGAGTTGGTCTTGAAAGCAACGAAGGTGGATGGTGTGTATTCGGCAGATCCCTTCAAAGATCCTGATGCCATAAAATACGACCGCCTAACTTACGATGAGGTGCTCGACAAGAAGCTGGAAGTTATGGACTTGACTGCCATATGTTTGTGCAGAGATCACAACATGCCTGTGCGCGTATTCGAAATGGAAAAGCAAGGTGCGTTACTGAACATCGTGCGTGGCGGCACTGACGGCACACTTATCGAAGCAGCTAGCGAATAGAAACAACGGAGTTACCAAGTGATTAACGATATTAGAGAAGAAGCCCAAGCGCGAATGCAAAAAAGTATCGAAGCTCTGGGGTATAACTTCAATAAAATTAGAACGGGGCGCGCCCACCCAAGCCTGCTCGACGGAATTAAAGTCGAATATTACGGATCGGATACCCCGCTCAATCAAGTGGCCAATATTAATATCGAAGATGCGCGGACACTGTCTCTGCAGGTGTGGGATCGCACGATGATTTCAGCAGTTGAAAAAGCGATTATGAAGTCAGATTTGGGGTTGAATCCGTCCAGTGCTGGCGAGGTCATTCGCATTCCCATGCCAATGTTGACCGAGGAAACACGCAAAGGCTATATCAAGCAGGCCCGCGCTGAAGCGGAGGCGGCACGCGTATCGCTTCGAAACGCCCGTCGCGATGCGATGAGTATGCTAAAGGACCTGGTGAAAGAGAAAGAAATCAGCGAAGACGATGAGCGTCGAGGTCAAGATGAAGTGCAAAAGTTAACCGACAAGATGGTAAAAAAGGTTGATGAGCTCTTGGCGGTTAAAGAAGCCGACCTGATGGAAATCTAGACACACATCTGCATGGTTGCTGCCAATAACAATGCGGTGCTTATGAGCACCGCTCCACCACCAAAGCCTAAACACGTCGCTATCATCATGGACGGGAATAATCGTTGGGCAAAGCGTCGTAAGTTATCGAGCTCGGCTGGGCATAAGGCGGGCGTTGAGGCGGTAAGAGGCGTGTTAGACGCTTGTAAGCTGCACCAAATAGAGGTGCTGACCTTGTTTGCTTTTAGTAGTGAAAACTGGAGGCGGCCGCGGCCCGAGGTGCGAGCTCTGATGGCGTTATTCATGCGCTATTTGCGTAATGAAGTACAAGAGTTGCACGAAGATGGCGTTCAAATACGATTCATAGGTCGCCGTGATCGATTAAGCGCACGGGTTCTACAACTGATGGAGAGAAGCGAAGCCTTAACGGCTGACAACCGTCGCTCGATACTGGTGATCGCGGTAGATTACGGTGGTCGCTGGGATATCGCGCAAGCGAGCGTGCGCCTCGCGGCTGACATTCAGGCAGGGCATGTGGATGCGAATTGTGTCGACGAGGCGATGATGTCTGAGTATCTGGTAACTGGGCAGCTGCCTGAGCCAGATTTGTGCATTAGAACTGGCGGTGATGCGAGAGTCAGTAATTTTATGCTGTGGCAATTTGCGTACACCGAGTTTTATTTTACCGATACATTGTGGCCTGATTTTGACCGAACAGCCTTTGAGCACGCTTTAATGGATTTTGGTAGCAGAGATCGACGGTTCGGTGGCCGGAACGAGGAGGTTGCTCATGTTAAAGGCTAGAATCGCGACGGCAGTGCCTTTAGCGCTCATGTTCATCGGCCTGGTTTTGTTTGCGCCTCCTTCTTTGCTCGCTGCTGTCTTTGGATTATTCGTGTTAATGGGCGCGTGGGAGTGGACCCGTCTAGCGGGACTGACCTCATTATTGTTACGCAGTTTGTTCTTGGTGTTCGTTGTGGCAGGTTTGATTGCGGGCAGTGCACAACTGCAATTGTTAGCGCAGGTTCAGCGCCTGAATGTGCAGTCAGTGATGGGCGTTGCATGTCTGGCTTGGGCCGTGGCGATGCTCTGGATTAAAGGCTATCCGAGTAGCGCGATTTTATGGCGTAGCCGAGTCATGCGCTTAATTATGGGGTACCTCATGCTGGTGCCTGCCTGGATTGCTGTTATGTTCTTGCTGAGCGTCCCCTTGGGGCGAGTGGTTTTGATTTGTATGGTCGCAACAGTTGTTGTGGCAGATGTCGGTGCCTACTTTTCAGGCCGATTCCTAGGGCGGCACAAACTCGCGCCAAACGTGAGTCCGGGCAAGACATGGGAGGGCTTTTGGGGCGGTTTTCTCGCCTGCGCTGGCTTTGGCGTTTTGCTTTGGTGGTTGCGCCCGGTTGAAGTTTCGCATTTAAATTTGTCTGCAATTTTGGCGATAACGCTGGCAACGGCTCTCGCCTCAGTTGTGGGTGATTTGACGGTCAGCATGGTCAAGCGCGAGAGCGGGCATAAAGACAGTGGTAACTTGTTGCCCGGTCATGGCGGTGTCTTGGATCGCCTCGATAGCATCTGCGGCGCGGCACCGATTTTTGCTTTGGGCTACATGCTGGCGAACTGGTGATGGAGACCCCAACTCAGCAGTCCGTTGCGGTATTGGGCGCGACGGGATCGATTGGTGCCAGCACCTTAGATGTGTTGGCGCGTCATCCCAGCCGATTTAAAGTGACTGTGCTGGCGGCGAATACCTCGGTTGATCAGATGATTGGATTGTGTCAGCTGTACACTCCACGCTACGCCCATATGGCCGACAGTGACAGTGCTGAGCGCTTGGCTGAGGCTCTGGCTCACAGTGACACTCAGGTTATGACTGGCAGCGATGAACTCTGCTCATTGGTCCAAAGTGCTGAGGTCGACGTGGTGATGGCTGCGATCGTCGGTGCTGCCGGTTTGCTTTCGACTCTGGCTGCGGCAAATGCGGGTAAAAAACTGTTGCTGGCGAATAAAGAATCGTTGGTGATGGCGGGCGCTTTGTTGATGGATGCTGCAGAAAGGTCAGGCGCTGCGATTTTACCAATCGACTCTGAGCACAATGCCATATTCCAGTGTCTTGCGAGCGATGATCGCGCCGTGCCGAATTTAGAGGGCGTTCGTTCGATTATTTTGACGGCGTCGGGTGGGCCATTTCGCCTGTGGGAGGCGGATGCAATTCAGTGTGCGACACCGGCTCAGGCAATAGCTCATCCGAATTGGAGTATGGGCGCAAAAATATCAGTGGATTCGGCCAGTTTGATGAATAAAGGTCTTGAGCTGATAGAAGCTAGTTGGTTGTTTCGTATGCCTGCTTCTCAGATAGAGGTTGTGGTGCACCCACAAAGCATCGTTCACTCTATGGTGCGATACGATGATGGCAGCGTGCTCGCACAGCTTGGCAATCCGGATATGAGAACGCCAATCGCTTACGGTTTGGCTTGGCCTGAACGAATTGATGCGGGCGTTAAGCCACTAGATTTCTTAAATATGGGTACCTTGGAGTTCGAATCCGCCGATACCACTCGCTTTCCGTGTTTGAGACTGGCTAGAGAATCTGCTGCGGCAGGTGGCACGGCGAGCGCGATCTGCAATGCTGCAAATGAAGTGGCGGTCGAGGCTTTTCTAACCCAGCGAATTGAGTTCGGTAATATTCCCAAAATCGTCGAAAATACTCTCACGAGTGTCGTCAACCGGGAACCGGAGTCGATTGACGTGGTCTTAGAACAGGACCGTTTGGCGAGACAGTTTGCCTCGGCTGACGTACAGCGCATGCGAAAAGGATCTTGATCGTGTTCGATATTATTCAAACAGTTTTCATGCTTGCCGTTACGCTCGGTATTGTTGTGACAGTACACGAGTTTGGTCATTTTTGGGTGGCTAGACGCTGTGGTGTGAAAGTGTTGAAGTTCTCAGTTGGGTTTGGTCGTTCGGTGTGGTCCCGACAGGGACAAGATGGCGTTGAATATGCCATAGGTGTATTGCCTCTCGGTGGCTATGTAAAAATGCTAGACGAGCGCGAGGCGCCTGTCGAAGCTGACCTGAAAGAGCAGGCTTTTAATAACAAGCCGCCTGCTCAGCGTATTGCAATTGCTGCAGCGGGACCGGTTTTCAATTTTATACTGGCCATCATCGTCTATTTTGTGCTTTTTCTCGCCGGAGAACGCGGTCTCGCGCCAGTAATCGGTGAAGTCGAGCCGGGCAGTATTGCCGAAATGGCCGGTTTGGAGTCCGGTCAAGAAATCGTTGCGATCGACGGGCAAAAGACACTGACTTGGCAGGCGGTGAATTTCGGTCTGCTGGAACGGCTCGGCGACTCTGGGACGATAGAATTTTCCGTGACTTATCCGCCGAGCGAGCAGATTTATAGCTCACAGGCCATTTTGGATCGATGGTTAGCCGGAGCGGAAGACGTAGATCTCATTCGGGAGCTGGGTATCGAGCCTTATCGCCCTGCAATTCCGGCAATAATCGGAGGCTTGGCAGATGATGGCGCTGCAATGAAAGCAGGTCTGCAGGTTGGTGATGAGTTTGTATCAATTGACGGCAACTCGATCTCAGATTGGATGACTCTTGTGGAGGAGGTTAAACGCTCAGCTGGGCAAGAGCGTTGGTTGGGGATACTGCGTGACGGGCTGCCTTTAACGGTCGCGGTGCAAATTGAGGCTGCCTTGGTAGACGGAGATACGATAGGGCGCTTAGGGGTGTATCCGGCGCCTGTCGATTTCCCTCCGAATATGATCCGCTACTTAGAGCGAGGTCCGATTGAGTCTTTGGCGGCAGCCCTAGAGCGCACCGGAGCGTTGGTGGTGTTTACGCTGGACTCGATGAAGAAGATGGTGGAGGGCTTGATATCCCCAAAAAACTTGAGCGGTCCGATTACGATTGCTAAAGTGGCGACCGCAACGGCCGAGCGCGGCTGGGCGAGTTATTTTGAATTTATAGCCTTGCTGAGTGTCAGCCTGGGCGTCTTAAATTTATTGCCCATTCCAGTGCTTGATGGTGGGCACATATTGTACTATGCGATAGAGTGGATAGCGGGGCGGCCAGTACCAGAGCGGGTTCAGATTATGGGCTATCAAATTGGCTTATTTTTGGTTACCTGTTTAATGGTGTTTGCGTTGTATAATGATGTGGCTCGATTGGGCTGAGGGAAAATCAATAATCTCGAAGCGTCTAACGTGAACGAGTGACATAAATAAGGGTTACCTTGAAATTTTTATCTAGATTACTTGCTATTGTGGGCATAACTCTGCTGGCTCATCACGCCAGCGCAGAGCCGTTTCAAGTAAGTGATATACGTGTAGAAGGTTTGCAGCGTATATCGGCGGGCAGCGTTTTTGCGGCACTTCCGCTGGCAGTGGGTGACACCGCGACGCCGGCGTCATTGCGGCAAGCGAGCCGCAACTTGTTCAATACTGGCAACTTCGATGACATTCAGGTCGGTCGAGATGGATCAGTGCTCGTGATCATCGTCGCTGAACGCCCCAGCATTAGTGAGATTAATATAGATGGCAATAAAGCCATTGAGACCGAGGCGTTGCTCGATGGCCTACGGGGCGCGGGTTTGGCCGTTGGGCAGGTGTTTCAGCGCTCGACCTTGGAAGGCATGCAGTTGGAACTTCAGAGGCAGTATGTGCAACAAGGGCGTTATGATGCTGCGATCGAAACCGATGTCATTCCAGAGCCGCGCAACCGCGTTTCGGTCAATATAACGATTGACGAGGGGACACCGGCGCGCATCAAGCACATCAATATCGTGGGTAATACCCTGTTTGATGAAGACGAATTAACGAAAGAGTTCGAGCTGAAAACTGGCGGTTGGCTGTCATTTTTTACCAGTGATGATAAGTACTCCAAAGAGAAGCTCACGGGAGATCTTGAAAAGTTAACCTCTTACTATCAGGACCGAGGCTATTTACAGTTCGCGATCGATTCGACTCAGGTAGCAGTATCTCCCGATAAGAGTGCGGTATACATCACCGCCAACATTACGGAGGGTGATAAGTTTACCGTGGCGTCGGTTGATCTATCCGGCGATTTAGTCGTTGACAAGCCCCTGCTCATGCCCTTTGTTTTGGTTAAAGAAGAGCAAACGTATAACCAGGCTGCGGTAACGGCGACGGAAGAATACCTCACTCAGCGCTTGGGTAATGAGGGCTATAATTTTGCCAAGGTCACGGGCATTCCCGAAATCAACGAAGAAGACAACACCGTTGATATGAAATTCTTTATCGATCCTGGCAAGCGCACCTATGTGCGGCGTATTACGTTTGCGGGTAACGAGCTCACCTCAGATGAGGTGTTGCGCCGGGAGATGCGACAAATGGAGAGCGCACCAGCGTCTCAAGCCATGATTGATCAGTCTCGAGTGCGCTTAGAGCGACTGGGATATTTCAGTAAAGCCGAAGTCGAAACGCTGCCCGTGCCTGGCACAGACGATCTGATCGACGTTGCCTTTACCGTAGAAGAGCAGTCTTCTGGCTCTATTTCAGGTAGCGTAGGTTACGCACAAGATGCGGGTTTGATTCTGGGTTTGAACCTAGAACAGGCGAACTTTTTGGGTAGCGGCAAGAGCATTGGCTTGGGAATTAACAGTTCACAGTACCAAGACCTTTACAATATTTCTTACACCAACCCTTACTTCACGGAAGACGGCGTTAGTCGTGGCTTTAGTGTATTTTACCGCGCGACTGATTTGTCTGAAATTAACGTTGCCAGTTACACCACCGATACCATTGGTGGCGCGATTTCTTTCGGGTATCCGATTAAAGAAACGCAACGCATAGGATTGAACTTTGGGGTTAACTCGACGACGATTACGGCGGGCCGCTACGCCGTGCAAGAAATTAAAGCAAGCCCGCGTCTAGAGACGGGTATTGAGGGTTGGTACGAGCAAGCGGTGCGAGATGATACTGGCGCATACACCTCAGTGGAGGTGTTTAACCCGATTGATACGCTTCCAGTCTCTGCGCTAACAAACGCTGACGTTACCGGCTTCTTGGATGAAAACGGCGATGACTTCTTTAATTACACGATTACGGCCTCTTGGTTGCAGTCGACCTTGAATCGCGGCCGATTGGCTACCCGTGGTGCCTCGCAATCGGTGTCTTTGGAGTTGTCTTTGCCCGGCTCAGATCTTGAGTTTTATAAGCTAAATTACCGCGGTGAATTGTTCCTGCCACTATCCGAGCTTTTTACGCTGCGGTTGAGAACAGAACTGGGCTACGGCGATGGATTTGGCAGCACGACGGAACTGCCATTTTTCGAGCATTTTTATGCGGGCGGCTTCGGTTCGGTGCGTGGCTTCGAGAACAATACTCTAGGACCTAGGAGTACGCCGCCTGCAACCTATACCATTTCGCGGCCCGTGACTGGTATCGATGCCGATGGTGCTCCCACTGAAGTCGGCGGCCCCGATGGCACTCAATTCGGGTATATTTTGGACCCCACTACTGGGAAACTGGCCTACACGGCGATTCAAGATAATGACCCCGATCCATTTGGCGGTAACGTGTTGATCGAAGGTAGCATTGAGCTGTTGTTCCCGATGCCCTTCATTGAAGACCGCAGCAAGTTGCGTTCAGCCTTCTTTATTGACGCGGGCAACGTATTTAACACCAACTGCTCGGCGATTCAGTTGAATTGTTTTGATATTGATGCCGGCGAGCTCCGCTATTCAGTGGGTGTAGGGGTGAGTTGGATTACTGGATTTGGACCGATGACGTTTAGCTTGGCGAAGCCTATGAACGCAGGTCCAGACGATCGCGAAGAAGCTTTTCAGTTTACTTTGGGTCGTGGATTTTAATTTTAATTGCTAGGAGAAAACTGTGTTAAAAATAACGAAAGGGTTGGTGTTTGTTGCGGCTTTGTTAGCGTCGTTTCACGTTGCTGCGCAAGGGCGTATTGCTGTAGTCAATATCGAGACGGCAATTCTGAGTACCGACTCTGCGCAAGCTTCACTCAAAGCGCTGGCTGATAAGCCTGACTTCAAAGAGCGCAAAGAGAAATTTGAAGATCTCTTGAAAAAGTATGAAGAGGACGCGGCGGCGTTTCAAAAAGACTCAGCGGTACTGACTGACGAGCAAAAAGCGAACAAGATTAAATCCTTGAAAGATCAAGAAGACGAGATCAAGTTGCATCAGACGAAGCTACAAGAAGCGCAGCAAATGGAAGCGCAAATGATTTTGCGCAACATGAGTCAGGCGACTCAAGAAGTACTGCGTGATTTGATTACGACAGAGAGCATTGGTTTATTGTTGCCAGCAAATGCGGTGATGCATGCAGACAACAGCTATAACATCACGGCAAAACTGACGGACAAGCTAAATCAGAAGCTAGCAGAAGCGTCGGCTAAGTAAGGACACCATGTTCTTGTGTTAGCGAGTATTTTAGCTAAGCATTTACAGCTTGAATTGCTCGGCAATGACCGTGATATCTCGGCCATCGCTCCAATTCAGACAGCGAGCTCAACGGAGCTCGCTTTCGTTTCGCAAGTACGATTTTTGAGCCAACTGGCCTCAACAAGGGCCGGTGTGGTCATTATAAAGCCAGCGTGGTCCGATCGCGTCCCTGAGGGTTGTGCCGCGATATTGGCACCCGATCCTTACTTGGCCTTCGCGCGAGCGACCCATTATTTCGCAGCAGCTAAAGAGCTTGCGACGGGAATTCATCCGAGTGCGCAAGTGCATCCCGAGGCAATAGTCGATGCTACTGCGGCTGTTGGAGCTAATGTATCAGTCGGGCGAGGCACCGAGATTGGTCCGAGTGTGACCATAGGTGCAAATGTGAGTATCGCTGATCATTGCAAGATAGGTGCTGGTAGCCGTCTTGAAGCCGGCGTAGTGTTATACTCGGACGTTCATATCGGCCAACGCTGTCGTATTCACGGCAACGCTGTGATTGGTAGCGACGGATTCGGTTTCGCACCCAGTCCAGAGGGCTGGGTAAAGATCGAACAGCTAGGAGGCGTGCGTATTGGTGACGACTGTGATATCGGTGCCAATACAGTGATTGACCGAGGCGCGTTACAGCATACTGTGTTGGGCAACAATGTGATAATCGATAATCTCGTCCAAGTTGCCCACAATTGTACTATTGGCGATCAGACCGCGATCGCAGCTTGTGTGGGGCTGGCGGGAAGCACGCGAATTGGTAGCCGTTGCACTCTGGCGGGCGGCGTTGGGGTGGTAGGTCATCTGGATATCTGTGACGATGTTCACGTGACGGCGATGAGTATGGTGACTAAGTCGATTAGTGAGCCCGGATCTTATTCGTCTGGTACCACCATGATGCCATCGGTCGAATGGCGGAAAAGTGCGGTTAGAATGGGACAGTTGGAAAACTTGAACAAGCGAGTTCAGCAACTGGAAAAATTATTGAGCAAGGAAACTCGAGATCAATAGCAATGTTGGATATTCATGAAATCCGAAAATATTTACCTCACCGGTACCCTTTTTTGCTGGTTGACCGAGTCGTTGACTTAGTGCCGGGCGAATCAATTACTGCCTACAAGAATCTGACGATCAACGAAGAGTTTTTTCAAGGCCATTTTCCCCAGGAGCCCGTTTTTCCCGGTGTGCTATTAGTTGAGGCCATGGCGCAGGCGGCGGGCATACTTGGGTTTGTGACGATGAACAAAACGCCAGAGGACGGCTCGATTTATTATTTTGTAGGTGCGGACAATTTGCGCTTTAAACGCCCCTGTGTGCCCGGCGACCGAGTTATGTTGCATGCCAAAATTGTTTCAGAGAAGCGAGGCATCTGGAAGTTCGAAGTTTCGGCTGATGTCGAAGGCCAGAAAGCTGCTTCTGCCACGATTCTGTGTGCAGATCGATAAATGAACATTCATCCAGCCGCCATTGTAGACCCCAAAGCGCAGCTCGCCGAAGGCGTTGAAATAGGCCCATGGACTTACATCGGGCCCGATGTGGTGATCGGAAAAGATACGATTATTGAACCGCACGTGATCATTCGCGGCCCCACGGTTATAGGCGAGCGAAATCACATCTATCAGTTTTCTAGCATTGGCGAGCGTACCCCGGATCTAAAATATAAAGACGAGCCTACGCGTCTACTCATTGGCGATGATAATGTCATTCGCGAAAACGTGACGATTCACCGCGGTACGGTGCAAGACCGCGGCGAGACAGTCATTGGTAATAACAACCTGCTAATGGCCTACGTTCATATCGGGCACGATAGTGTTATAAAAAACCACACGATTTTGGTGAACAATACGGCGCTTGCCGGCCACGTCCACGTGGGCGATTGGGCGATACTCAGCGGCTACACTCTGGTGCATCAGTTTTGCAAAATAGGATCGCATGCTTTCAGCGGTATGGGCACTGCAATAGGAAAAGATGTTCCTGCGTATGTTACTGTCAGTGGCGCGCCTGCTGAGGCGAAAACGATCAATACCGAGGGTTTACGTCGCCGTGGGTTTAGTGTCGAAGCCATTAGCCAACTGCGTCGCGCGTTTAAAATCGTGTATCGGCAGGGGCTAACCCTAGATATTGCGCTGCAGCGCCTAAGCGGCATGATTATCGAGACGCCCGAAGTGGCCTTGTTGATTGAGAGTATCGAAGCCTCCGAACGGGGCATCGTTCGCTAGTCATGTCAGCTCTTCGTATCGCGATGGTTGCGGGCGAAACCTCTGGCGACATTCTTGGTGCGCAGGTCATCGAAGCCCTAAAGAAACGGATCCCGAACATCGAGTTCGAGGGCGTTGGGGGGCCTCGCATGATTCAGGCTGGATTTTCGTCTTGGTTCGATATGGAACGCTTAGCCGTGATGGGTTTGGTCGAACCCTTAAAACGCTTGCCCGAATTGCTCAGTATGCGCAAGCAGCTCAAACAACACTGGCTCAAACACCCTCCGAACCTGTTTTTAGGCATTGACGCCCCGGATTTTAACTTGAATATAGAGACCGCACTCAAAGCGCAGGGGATACCAACTGCGCATCTGGTGTGTCCAACTGTGTGGGCTTGGCGAGAGGGTAGAGTTAAGACGATTGCTAAAGCTTGCGATGATCTACTGTGTTTGTTCCCTTTTGAACCGAGATCCTTTGAGGGAACGAAGGTTCGTGCACACTTTGTTGGGCATCCAATGGTTGAGGCTCTGGAAGAGTTACCCTCCGATATCGATATTCGGACGGCCCTTCATGTTGGCGATGAGCGCGTGCTTGCCTTGTTGCCGGGCTCTCGCCGAAGTGAAATCGAATCGCTGTTACCCATCTATTTGGAAGCCCTCGAGCTTTGTGATTTTCCGCACGACATTGTGATTCCTGCCAGCAATGGCGCTAATTTGGACCTCATACAATCAGTAGTGGCGACGTTTTCGATTAAACCTCGCGTAGTAATCGGCGGGTCGAGAGAACTGTTAAAAATAGCAGAACTCGCAATTGTGACATCAGGAACCGCTACACTTGAAGCCGCTTTGTTAGATTGCCCAATGGTAATCGCCTATCGAATGTCACCTGTCAGTTGGTTTTTTATAAAGCGCCTTCTCAAGACGAAGTTTGCTGGCTTGCCCAATATTATGTTGGGCAGAGCAGTGGTTCCCGAACTCATTCAACAAGAGTTGACGCCGCGCGCTTTAGCTAATGAACTTCAGGTTTTGATGGGGACTGGCGCTCTAGCACAAAAGGATGCGTTCAAAGAGATATTGAGCGCACTCGACACGCGGTTTGGCGACCAATGTGCAAGTGTTCTTGTGAACACCTTGGGGGGGTGACATGTCGCTAGCGTACGAGATCGGGTTAGTGGCGGGTGTTGACGAAGTAGGTCGTGGTCCATTGGTAGGTAATGTGGTGACTGCTGCTGTAATTCTGGACGTCGACAATCCCGTAGAGGGGTTGAAAGACTCAAAAAAGTGCACCGAAAAACAACTGTGTGCTTTAAACGAAGAAATTCAAGCCACGGCTCTATGTTTCGCGTTTGGGCACGCCACTCCCGCCGAGATCGATGAATTGAATATTCTACATGCGACCATGCTGGCCATGACTCGTGCGGTAAATGGCTTGTCCATTACCCCAGAGCATGTTCTCATTGATGGCAACAGAGTGCCGCGCCAGCTGGTGGTACCTGCTACGCCCTGTGTTAAGGGTGATGGTACTTATGCGTGCATTGCTGCGGCGAGTATATTGGCTAAAGTAGCTCGAGATGCTCAAATGGTAGACCTTGATCGTCGCCATCCTGAGTATGGATTCGCGCGTCACAAAGGCTACCCCACACTCGAACACCGGCAGGCGTTGATTGATCATGGGGTGCTGATCGAACACCGTAAAAGTTTTGGCCCCGTACAGCGCTGTTTATAGGCAAAAGAGAATTCGATGACTGATTTTGTTCATTTACGTTTGCACACTGAGTATTCCCTGATTGATGGGATTGTGCGAATCAAGCCTCTGATGAGCAAGGTCGCCGAGCTGGGGATGCCGGCCGTCGCCGTGACGGATTTTTGCAATTTTTTTGGTTTGGTCAAGGCGTACAAAGCGGCTTTGAGCGCCGGAGTTAAGCCAATTTTTGGTGCAGATTTTTTGATCTCGGGCTTAGCTGAAACTGACCGTGCTTTGCCGTTAACCCTGTTGGTGACGAGCCTAGAAGGCTACGCTAATTTGACGCGGTTAATTTCTAAAGCCTACCAAGAAGGTCAGCGCTTGGGCGTACCCTACATAGAATACGAATGGCTGACCGAATTCCAAGAGGGCTTGATTGCGCTGTCGGGTGGTCGAGAGGGTCACTTGGGCCAACTACTGTTGGCTAATAAGCAAGATCTGGCATTAGAACACGCGGCTCAATGGATGGCTTTATTCCCCGGACGGTTCTACCTCGAAATACAGCGCACCGGACGAGATAATGAAGAGCCCTACATTCACGAAGCCGTGAAGTTGGCTGCGGCCCTTCAGTGTCCAATTGTTGCGACGAACGACGTTCGATTTTTACAGGCTGATGAGTTCGAGGCCCACGAGGCGCGCGTCTGTATTGGTGAAGGGCGAACACTCGACGATCCCCGGCGGCCGCGCAATTATACTGATCAGCAATATCTTCGAAGCCCAGAAGAAATGGCCGAGCTGTTTCAAGATTTGCCTGAGGCTCTAGCAAATACAGTAGAGATTGCTAAACGCTGCAACCTGATTCTGAATCTGGGTACGCCATATTTGCCCGAATACCCTGTGCCCGACGGTATGACTATGGATCAGTATTTTCGTCAGCTATCGCACGAGGGCTTGGCTCAGCGAATTGGTAGTCAAGGAGAACGCATACCAGATCCGCGCTTTAGCCATCAAGATTACATCGATCGCCTCAATATCGAGTTAGACATCATTATTCAAATGGGCTTTCCGGGTTACTTTTTGATTGTGATGGATTTTATTCGGTGGGCTAAAGAGCATGATATACCAGTCGGGCCGGGCCGCGGTTCTGGTGCAGGCTCCCTGGTCGCCTATGTGCTTCTGATTACCGATCTTGATCCTTTGCAGTACGATTTGCTGTTCGAGCGGTTTTTGAACCCTGAGCGGGTGTCCATGCCTGACTTTGATGTCGACTTTTGTATGGATCGTCGTGACGAGGTTATCGACTATGTAGCGACTCATTATGGCCGCGATGCGGTGTCGCAGATTATTACCTTCGGTACGATGGCAGCAAAGGCGGTGGTCAGAGATGTTGCTCGAGTCCAGGGCAAGTCTTACGGTTTAGCCGACAAGTTATCAAAGTTGATCCCTTTTGAAGTGGGTATGACACTTGCGAAGGCGGTAGAGCAAGAAGAAGCTCTGCGCGATTTTTTAAGGGATGACTCGCAGGCACAAGAAATTTGGGATATGGCCTGTCAGCTTGAGGGTATTACTCGTAATGTTGGCAAACATGCGGGTGGCGTCGTCATTGCGCCGTCAAAATTAGTCGATTTCTCACCTTTGTATTGCGATGAGACTGGCG
>NZ_CBFHWH010000040.1:0-18235 GCF_965659035.1 Aequoribacter sp.
GCCATGAACCCAATACGGCCCCGAGGCACAAAATCGTCAGTTCTAACCACCAATCGATAAAAGCAAAGCCAAGCAGCGTGAATGCCGTAACGCGACAGGTATGGCTTATGGTCATGTACAGTGCGGTGTTGATCACTAAATATTCTCGATCTTTGGAGTGGCGCATGAGCAGGGCAGTACCTAAAGGTCCTGTGGCACCCAGCGCCATACTGATGGCACTTTGATAAAAACCCAAAAAGACAAAAGTAAATTGTTGGGGTATCGGTAGCCGCGGTTGCGGTATCCACGTTAGCCAAAGCACCCATAACCCGAGTATCAAAGGTAAGTAATGCGTGGGTAATTTACTGTACAGGGCAGCCCCGAGTGATGCCCCAGCGATTGCACCAAGTATCAATGGTCGAATTAAGCTTTTATCCAAGTGCCTCAAGCCCATTGATAAACGCGAGGCGTTGCTCACCCACTGAGTGACCGCGTGCAAGGGAATAATGGCGGTTGCCGGGAGAAAGTTCGGTAACACCGTCAGCAGCATGAGTCCTCCACCTAGACCTGTCGCTCCCGCAAAGGCAGAAGTGAAGATGACCGCTACTGTCATCGGTAACAATGCTTCGGTGCTGATACGGCCTCCTGAAGAGGTTTTTTATGCGCTAGAAAACAAGTATACTGCGCGCCCTGTCTTGCCGGCCACAACGCAATGTGGTCAAAGTATTGCGCCCATAGCTCAGCTGGATAGAGCAACGGCCTTCTAAGCCGTGGGTCCCAGGTTCGAATCCTGGTGGGCGCGCCATCGAAAAAACACACTTATAGCCTCTTTTTGCCTGCATCGGCTCCACGAACTCTTCGCCGTTAACGGGGGATACCATTCATCCCTACAAGGTTGATAATAACGTCCCACCCTTAATTTTTGGGTGAAACCACAAAGCTTGCAATCTCGAGTGCAATGGCTAAA
This sequence comes from Aequoribacter sp., assembly GCF_965659035.1. Taxonomy (NCBI): domain Bacteria; kingdom Pseudomonadati; phylum Pseudomonadota; class Gammaproteobacteria; order Cellvibrionales; family Halieaceae; genus Aequoribacter; species Aequoribacter sp. The sequence continues at coordinate 947 of NZ_CBFHWH010000040.1, forward strand.
ATGCGCGCCTCGGTGCTTGAGCTTTCAAGTACCAAAGTAGTTCGCCCCCCAAGCCGGAATAGCTCAGTCGGTAGAGCAGCTCATTCGTAATGAGAAGGTCGTAGGTTCGATTCCTATTTCCGGCACCATCTTCACGGAGTGTAGTGACTTACGGTATTTAAAATTTTGTCGGTAAAAAAGGTCTTAACACATTAGGCCGCTTTGCCCGCGATAGCCCTTGTTTACGTCAAATTTTCGCAGGAGTTATGCTTTCCTTGGGCAGGGAGTCGATGTGATTGGCCTTTGAACTTGCTCAGTACGTCCTCCAGCTGCTTCAGCGTGAAGGGTTTTTGCAAAAAATCATAGGGTAGTTTTTCGTTGAGCTTCGCTTCTAGTGATTCTTTTGTCTGCCCGGATATTAGAATAACGTTCAAACCTCTAGTCTTGAAATAATCCTCCAAGCTCTTAGCCGCGTGGTACCCGTTCATTGTGGGTAAGACAAAGTCGAGTATGAATATGTCATACACAGGATCAAAAGGTCTGGGAGAGCACACGCCTCTTTGTGTCTGAAAAAAATCTAAACAGGCCGCAATTGTTTGAAAAATTCGGCAAGAGATACCTAGAGTAGAAAAGAAAATTTCTAAAGCGCGAGTGACCCCAGGGTCGTCGTCAACTATGTAAGCCATTGTTTTTAGTGGTTTTTCGGGGGGGGGGGGGTGACTTATCCACTGTTTTGTCTCGAGATGTTACTCTCGAAATAGTAACTTTGTTTCTAAAATTTGCGAATTGCATATCTTATTTTTAATTAATTTTAATGCTAAACCTACACCCAGAAGAGCTAATTGAATGGATCGCATGTTGTTGGTTTGTCAGGCTGATGCAGTTACCGATCATCCTACGACGCTTTTTCGGATGATTTGTCATAGTCATCAGTCAGGACGAGACGGTATGATATGCGGCGATGCTTCTGGACTTTATTCAGCCTGCATCTTATTGATTACAGACTAGCGCGGCTGAGACTGGTCGAGCAACCCAGCAATATTAGGCCTTGATCTCAAAAAGTAGATAACCATGAAGCTAGCTTCTTCTGCACAAGAATTAATGCAACTTATCCAATCGGGTAACCGAGTTTGGTGCCATTCGATGGCGGCGACCCCCGTGCCGCTACTTGACGCCTTGGCGCAGCGCGCGCTCGAATTACAGGATCTTACGGTAATGCAGTTGCATCTTGAGCATGCAGAATCCATCTGCACGCCCGAGCTGCAGGGGCACTTGCGCAATCGCTGCTTCTTCGCGGGTGAATCAACACGGGCGCTTATAAACAGTGGCCAGGCAGATTACGTGCCCTTGTTTTTGTCGGAACTACCCAAACGTCTTCGCTCGGGCGATGAGCGTGTTGATGTCGCTATGATTCAGGTTTCCCAGCCAGATGCACACGGTAACTGTTCGTTAGGCATATCGGTAGAGGCAACAGCGGCAGCAGTGCAATCCGCATCAAAGGTGGTTGCCATGATCAATCCTCAAATGCCGCGTACTCACGGAGACAGTTTCGTAAACATTCGCCAGATCGATACTGCGATTGAGTGCGATTGGCCCTTGATCGAGCACCCCTACCAAGAGCCCACGGAAATACAACAAGCCATAGGGCGCAATATTGCGGGGCTTATTGACGATGGTGACTGTCTGCAGATGGGAATCGGAGGTGTTCCTGATGCTGTGTTGGAGCAACTGGCCGATCGCAAAGATTTGGGCGTCCACACCGAAATGTTTTCTAATGCTTTGCCTAGGCTTATAGAGCTGGGTGTGGTTACGAACAGCCGCAAAAAGAAACAACGCGGTAAATCCGTCACCGGATTCGTGATGGGCAATAGAGCGCTTTACGATTTTGTTGACGATAACCCCAGCGTTGCTTTTTTGGACATTGAATACGTGAATGACCCAACCATCATTGCGCGAAATGATCAGGTTGTGTCCATAAACAGCGCCTTGCAAGTCGATTTGAGCGGTCAGGTCTGCGCGGATTCGTTGGGTACACAAATTTATTCGGGTGTTGGCGGACAAGTCGATTTTGTGACGGGCGCCGGTTTCTCTAAGGGGGGTAAGTCCATTATTGCGCTTCCAAGCACCGCCAAGGGTGGGGCGATGTCAAGGATCGTGCCGACGCTGGCCGCCGGGTCAGGTGTGGTTACAACCCGAGCTCAGGTCGATTTCGTGGTCACTGAGTTTGGTGTGGCTAAATTAAAAGGTTTGTCGTTGCGCGAGCGAGCCGAGGTGTTGATATCTATTGCCCACCCGGATTTTCGGGATGGCCTCAGTTCTGAAAACAGTAGGTAGCGGCGTGCCACATTCGTATTACACTGAGCGCAACGGAGCTAGCCCCTGGTGTCTCCTGTGCTCGTTCTCGGTTGGCGTACAATAGCCGTCAATACTCTGCAACGCCAACGTTAAAAAAGCTCACTTGGCCCTTGACGATGATCGTAACGGCGGTGCCAATACTCAGTTTTCAGTTTCTACTTGGTGTTTAAGCACCATTTTTAGTTCCGCATTTGCTGCTGGTGAGTTACCAGAGGCTATCGCAATCATTAATACGATTAAGACGACAATAATGGCCGAAGAGGAAGCTTTCTTTTTGCGTTGCTGTTTGCTGGTTGTTTTTTTGTTGTCCATGATCGTAATTCCTTAGTGAATTTTGACAGCATTTGCCCGAAGCGACTTGCGAAACAAGTCGCGAAAAGCACCCTTAAAGGGAGTAAATAAGAGGGGTTGGAAATGAGAGGGCTGTTGGTGATTAGCTAGCTCATTTCTGCCAACCGTTGCTCAATATTGTTTAGCAATGGGGCGAACTTATTTTTGGCAGCGCGTTTATTTAAGAAGTACGCCCCCACAACCAGCAAACCAACGCAGGCGTAATACCAATACATGCCCGTCGATATTTGAGGGATACCTTGTTCATTCACATTTGCCCCTAGCGTGATGAGGACAATTGCCACCGTCAGCGGAGCTAAGTACCACCATACAACGGACTCCAACATCTGTTTTTGTTGCTGAATCTTTTGTTTTTCTTGGACTAAAAAATCCTTAACGCTACTGCTCTTTTTGGTATCTACTTTTTTCGCAGATATCAGTCGATATGGGATGTACATGCAAGCGACAATCGCGATGATTAAACCAATGCTCTGCATCGTGCTCGCTGAATTTAACAAAGTCCATAGCCAAACCGGGATAAGAAATACTGCGATTCCAATCTCGAGAAAATCGCGACGTTTAATCTCTTTATCAATCTTAGTGGTTTGTTGCTCAATCATATCTATCACCTCGGTTAAACTATCAGGAGTTGATTGAGTTTCAATGGCTTGTTGCCAGTCTTGCTTTAAGTCATCTAGCTGCACATCAATCTCCTATGTAATTGGTTTCAAATTCATTTTTAATGCGCTTAATACGCGACCTAACGGCATTGGAACTTATACCAAGAACTTTGGCGCTATCATCCGAAGATAGCCCATCTAAGTACATCATCAGCAAGCTCGCATCTGTGTCACTTAGCCCATCCATAAAGAGATTAAGAATGTCTGCCTGGCAGCTTTCCTGCGCGGGCTGAAGTTCTTGCATTGATTGGTGTAATGGAGACTGTTTAATCTTTTTTTGTTTCGCTGCTGCTCGTACAAATGTGCAGGCCGTATTCAGTGCTACTTTAAAAACCCAAGTCTCTTGTTTCGACTCGCCACTAAACGATTCGAAACTTCTCCAAAGCTGCAGTAAGATTTCTTGATGCAGGTCGTCATATTCGCCGTCATGACTATATCGGGACGCGATGTAGCGTATGCGTCCTTGGTTGTTGATAATCATTTGTTTGAATTCTTTACGCATCTGTATCTGCATATTGCCAATTGGTTAGATAGTTAATGAGTCGCTGATAAAACACGATTGTGTCACGCTGGATAAAGTTTTTTGTCATTAACGTATTCGCAATCATTAAAGCACCTAGTTTCCGTGCCATCACCAAAAGCACTTTGAGTCGAAAGCCACGCAGGAAATAGACCAAGCATCGCAAGGATTGGGCCGTGTCAAGGATCGTGCCGACGCTGGCCGCCCGGTCAGGTGTGGTTACAACCCGAGCTCAGGTTGATTTCGTGGTCACTGAGTTTGGTGTGGCTAAATTAAAAGGCTTGTCGTTGCGTGAGCGAGCCGAGGTGTTGATATCTATTGCCCACCCGGATTTTCGGGATGGCCTCATTTCTAAGTGTATTGGGTAGCCTCGCTTTACATTCGTGTTACCCTGAGCAAAAAGGAGATAGCCCATGTTGCCCCCAATGACCCTGCTGGGTTGGATTCACACCGTGCTCGGAGTGCTAGCGATAGCCAGTGCCGTGATTTGTTTATACCGTTACCACTTTTTATCGGTGAGCACCCGTTCGGGGAAGATTTATTTAATCGTGACGCTGTTGGTTGCCGGTTCTGCTTTGGGCATCTACAACCAAGGTGGCTTTAATATTGCCCACATTCTGGCGATTTTGACGTTAGCTGCGGCTGGGTTCGGTTATGTTATGGAGCGCTGGAAACCTCTGGGTGGTCTATCTGTTTACGCTCAGGCGCTGGGTTACAGCTCCACGTTGTTGTTCCATATGATTCCGGCCATTACCGATTTTTTACGGCGTTTACCTGTCGGCGACCCCTTTGTCGATTCGTTTACCCACCCTTTGCTGCAGGGCTTTCACCTGGCGTTTTTGGTGTTGTTTTTGGTGGGTTATGGGTGGCAATGTACACGTCTTCGACTCGCCTCACAGATCTGACCTATGGCTCGGAAGGGGCTTTTTTTATGCCCAGAGCTTGCGCTTGGGCGCACACCTGTGTTCAATCAAGGTCCTCGATTTTTACGACAAGGTAAGGTCAATGCATAAATTCAAGCAGGCTTGTGTGGGTATTCTCGTCAGCCTTTTATGTTCCACTGTAGTGATGGCCAATGACGCTCCTGTTGCGGTCATCACTGGCAGTTCTTATGGCTTGGGTGCGGAGTTGGTGGATCGAGCTGTGGCTCGCGGGTGGCGCATCGCGATGGTGGATTATCGCCCAGGTCCCTCGGCCACCAAAGCGCAAGAGATTAAAGAGCGGGGTGGTCAGGCCGCCGTGTTTGTCGCTGATCTATCCGAGCCAGAAGACCGAAAAGGTCTGATCAAAGAAGTGTTGAAGACTTTTGGCCGGGTGGATTATCTGTTTAACAACGCAGGTTACGCATATCTTGCGACCGTTGAGCAAATGAAACTTCAGTCTGCGCATCGCCTGTTTGAAGTCAATTACTGGGCTTACGCTGATTTGGCCAAGCAGGTGATTGAACCCATGCGGAAACAGGGCGGTGGCACTATCGTCAATGTTTCATCAATTTTAGGTACAGTGGCAGCGCCGGCTGGATATGGGCACTACAGCGCGAGCAAACACGCGCTTCACGGCTTGTTTCAAGCGATGGTGAAAGAAGTTGCACCCGATAATATAAAGGTGTTTTTGGCGGCCCCCGGTGGCATGAAAACTCAAATCGGCGCCCATTCGGTGGGGCCTCTAGCCAACCCGGAAGCTCCGGTGCCAGCAAATTGGGAGGATCCAGGCATTGTGGCCGATGATATTTTCGAGGCTATCAAGGGCGAATCAGGCGTATTTATGCCCGGCTATGTAGGTCGGCAAGGCCGTTGAGCTGGGTGCTACCTCAGACAGCGAACAAAATAACAAGGAAAGTCATAATGATTAAAGTTCATCATCTCAACAATAGCCGTTCGCAGCGCATTCTGTGGTTATTAGAAGAGCTAGAGCTTGACTACGAGATCGTATTTTACCAGCGTGATGCGGTTACGAATTTGGCGCCACCTGAGCTAGAAGCCGTGCATCCTTTGGGTAAGTCACCCATGATCACCGATGGCGACCAGGTTGTTATCGAATCAGGCGCTATTATTGATTACGTGATCCGCAAGCACGGCCAAGGACGTCTGGCTCCAGCCGTGGGCACGCCCGCACATGAAGAGTACCTGCAGTGGCTGCACTATGGCGAGGGCAGTGCCATGCTGCCATTAATGCTGCAGATGTACACCAATCGTTTGCCCGACGGTGGCGCCGCGCTGACAGATAGAATACACGGTGAACTTGATCGCCATCTGGGCTACATCAATCAGGCCTTGGAGGGTAAGGACTGGCTTGTCGAAAACCAGCTATCCGGTGCGGATATTCAGCTATCTTTTGTCGCTGAGATTGCGCCCTTGTTGTATCCCCAAGGAAAATTTCCTTGGCTTGATCAATTTCGGGTGCGTCTGCAATCACTCGATACCTATCAGCGCGCACTTGAGCGCGGGGGTCGGTATGATTTCGGTCCGAGTCAATAGTCTGGCTTTAAACTTCATCTTTGGGTTTAGGAGTTGAACATGACAAAAGTACGCGGTCTAGTTTGTTTGATAGCACCACTGCTTATGTTGCAGTCTGCCATGTTGCACGCATGGTCCGACCATGCCTCTCTGGCGTGGCCCTTATTGCGCGTGATGCCTGAGGTGCAAAAGGCAGAGCCTCTGCGTGTCGAGACATTAAGCGAGTTTGTAGTGGCTGAACGCTCGGCGATTGCGGAACTCCTGTTAGATCATGAAGAATGGGCGAGACAGAATCTTGAACACTATGCGGCTCTACCAGCGGAACTGGTATTCGACCCTGCAACAGCCGACGCCGACCTTGAGATCGCTTTTTTGAATGCCATTCGTATAAACCCAACGCGTTCGTATCAACCCTATCGCCAGTTGATGAGCTTTGAGCCCGAAACGGAGCAAGAGGCATTAATTGCGGTGTCAGAATTAACCTTTTTACAAGGCACGATTGCGAGTAATGATTCGCGCTACCTCAGTCTGGCCAGCGGCGATTTCGTCAGTGCAGCGGCGGTTGTTGCCACGGCGTCTGATGAACCTGATTTTGGGCTCGATATTGGTTTGTATGCCGATAACGGCACCGAGCACGGCAAACGCTATGGGTTTGGCAATCAACCGTTTGGTAACCCCAATTTGGAATACGGTTCGCAAGCGCCGTTTCACATGGGCTTTTATCATTTGGATTGGCTGACCTCGTTGGCGCAGCCGGGATTGTTGCAAACCTATCCGCTGTACCGTACCGAACTATACCGTAAGCTCGCAGTGTTGGCGTTCAGTAATGGGCACGACTACTGGGGCTGGCGTTTTATGGGCTGGGGTTTGCACTATGTGGGTGATTTGGCTCAGCCCTACCACGCGGTGCCGTTACCCGATACGGGAATTCTTAAAAGCTTATGGATCGTAGCCACCGGAAAGACCGGCGAAGCCCTGCAGCTGGTGTCAAACCGCCATGGTGTGATAGAAGCTTTTCAGAAAGCGGTTGTTGCGAACGCGCTGGTTGATCAAGATTGGGATCAATCCACATTGCGCGAAGTGGCACAGTTAAGCCCAGGCGCGTTGTGGGCGCAAAATACCCTAGTGCAAGAGCTCACGCTAGATGCGGCGGCCGGTGCTGCTGGCTTAGACCAAGCCCTGGTGAGGTACGCACCGCCCAAATTGGTATCGGATCCAGCTTTTGAGTTCTCACAATCGCCCGAGGAGAGTGCTATTTTGGCCGCCATTGCTGTGCAGGGCGAAGATGCCGAGGCGGGATTAACTGCGAGCTTGAATCAGCAAATGCAACGTTTTACCTTCTTTGCTCAGGCGTGGATTCGTGGAATCTTAAACTCTTAATGAAAGCCTTAAGAATTAGATAAGAAATAGGTCATACATTACGCTCATCCAGTCCAAACAGTGGTGAGTGTATGACCAATGTAGAATCCTCGAGTGTCTTAACTGTTGCTAAGACGTCCGCTCAAGCGTCAAGCGCGATGTTACAGCACTTGCCAGTATTGGCTTTGGTTTCTAAATTTACGCCGGCTCGTGAGCGAGTCGAACGCTTTATTTCTCAGGTTTTTCAAGCCAGCTTTAACGCCAAAATTATGACCTATGCGCCTGATTTACTCTATCTAGAGCATGACTCACGTATTCAGGCCGCTTTGGGATTGCGTTGGGCCGATAAAAATCCCTTATTTTGCGAAAACTATTTGGAAGGCAGCGTCCTTGACGCCATTGGTGATCCACTGCTTGATCGGGGTGATGTTGTCGAACTGAGTAACCTTGCCAGTATGACCCCAGGTGCGGGTGCTCAATTATACGTATTGGCCGCTGTCGCACTGGATTTGGCAGGATGCAAGCAGCTGGTATTTACGGCGAACGAAACCGTGCGCCGCTCTATTACGCGCGGCGGATTTAGCGCGCGTTTCTTAGCAGATGCCAAAGTTGAGAAGATCACAGGCGCTGATCGATGGGGAAGTTACTATCAAGGTTGTCCGCAAGTCATGGTGGCCGACATTCCTGCTAGTGCTGCAATTATTCGGTCGAATCCGCTGGTGGCCCCTTTGTTAAATATTGCTATGCCCTCCATGAAGCAGTTTGCTCTTGCTTGGAACCAAGCTTAACCGTGGGGCTCATGCTCGAAATTCTTGAGGCGCGCGATCCGAGTGAGACACTGATTTATGCCTCACAAAGCGAAGTTTCGTGTGCTCGATTCATCGAAGCCGTAACGGCGGCTAAGCAATGGCTGACGACCCAGCAAGTTTGCCGATTAGGCTTGCTGTTGGATAACGAGCCTGCATGGCTCGTCTGGGATTTGGCCGCGCAAGAATTAAATCTATGCTTGGTGCCCTTGCCGACATTTTTCAGCGAAGAGCAAATCGCACATATCGTAGTCACAGCGGGCTTAACTCATATTGCCTTTAACGACGCGCATGCGGGTTTGTTGGAAGGGTGCGACGCTTTGCGAGAGCACGCGCTTGAGGGTGACTTATTGGCGCGCTGTAAGATTCGACAATATGAGCCTGTCAAGAAGCCGTTGCTGCCAAACGATACGCATAAAGTTACCTTTACTTCTGGCTCTACCGGAACGCCCAAGGGTGTGTGTTTGTCCAGCGAGCATTGTTTATTGGTGGCTAAGGCAATTGCCGATAGAGTGCTACAAGACAAGCCTAAACATTTGTGTACCTTGCCCTTATCGACCTTACTCGAGAACCTGGCAGGTATTTATCAGACCTGGATGCGAGATGGCACCGTGGTGTTGTTGCCTCTCGCTGAGCTGGGTTTTGATGGCGGTCGCTTAACCAGTTTTGAATCGTTTATTGGTGCTATTAATCAGGCACAACCCAATTCGATGATCACTGTACCTGCGCTGTTGATGGCCCTGGTTCAGGCCGGCCAAGCGGGCATGCCCTTGCCCAACAGCTTCACTTTTGTCGCAGTTGGCGGTGCGCGGGTAGCACCCAGTTTGGTTGAGCAAGCTGCAGCTCTTGGCTTGCCGGTTTATGAGGGTTATGGCTTATCCGAGGCCGCGTCTGTCGTTAGCATTAACACGCCAAGTCAAAATCGGGCAGGCACCAGCGGCTGTGTTCTGGATCACCTGAAAGTCATTGCGGAACAAGGCGAGTTGGTCATAGAGGGCCCACTGTTCTTGGGGTATATGAATCAACCCGATAGTTGGGGCAGGACGCGCTATGCGACCGGGGATTTGGGTGATGTGTCCGCAGACGGCTTCGTGCAAGTGTCTGGCCGTAAGAGCAATTTACTGATTACTACCTTGGGACGCAACATCGCTCCTGAATGGCTCGAGGGCGAATTGTTTGCTTCGGGCTTATTCGTACAGTGTGTCATTCTGGGTAACGATCTGCCTTACTGTGCGGCGTTATTGTTCGCGCCAAACACAATAAGTGATGCGCAGATAACAACTTGTATACAAACCCTTAACGCTCGCATACCAGACTATGCACGCGTGCAACGTTGGTTGCGGCTGGATAGTCCTTTGACGGTTGAACAGGGATTTTGGACAGAAAACGGACGTCCGAAACGTCTAGCAATTGCTAACGCTTTTACACAACAGTTAACTCCCAATGAGGATTCTCAATGAGCTTTTATGACGAATTAGTCGCCCAAACCCAAGCTGAACGACAGGCGCTTTTATCTGCGGACTTAGTCAAGGTAGCACTGTCGGGGGAAATAACGATCGACCTTTACGTTGCGTTTTTAACGCAGGCTTATCATCACGTAAAGCACACGGTACCTTTGTTAATGCGATCGGGGTCAGCGGTATCGGGGCGCTACGAATTTTATCGCACTGCGATGGCGGAGTACGTCGACGAGGAGCTTGGGCATCAAGAGTGGGTCTTAAATGACATAGCAGCCTGCGGCTTTGATAAAGAATTTGTCCGTCATGGCCGCCCCACCTTAGCAACAGAGGCGATGGTGGCCTATGCTTACTACACTATTGATCATGTAAATCCTTTGGCTTTTTTGGGTATGGTGCATGTGTTGGAGGGTACCAGCGTCACCGTGGCAGATCAGGCTGCTCAAAAAATACGCGACGTCACAGGTTTGCCGCGCAAGGCATTTACCTATTTAACCTCTCACGGTGCTCTAGATATCGAGCACGTTAAATTTTTTGAAGACTTGGTTAATCAAGTAACCGATGTAAAAGATCAGGCAGACATCATTTACGCCGCCAAGCAGTTTTATGCGCTGTACAAGGGTGTATACGACAGCGTTCTGAATTCTTCAGCGTTAAGTTTGGCAGCAGCATAAGAGGGCAAAGACGTGCAACGCATAGTGATCACGGGTGCGACGGGTGGTTTGGGTGTGGCCTTGGCCAGTCTGTTAGATTCGCAACAGAACGAGTTAGTATTAGTGGCTCGGGATGAAATTGCCTTGGGCGCTTTAAATGAATCGTTGGGCGCTAGGCATCAAACATTCGTGGCTGATCTAGCGTCCTCAATCGATCTGGATAGGTTAATAGAGCAATTATCAAAGCAAAAGATCGACGTGCTGATTAACAACGCGGGTCTGAATGAATTTGGCGAATTTGCCGATTTGTCTCCCGTCATGATCGAACAGATGTTTCAAGTTAACGTCATCGCGCCAATGAAGTTGACGCGAGCTTTGCTACCTAACTTGTTGCGCGATAAAGCAACAGTCTTAAATATCGGATCGGTATTTGGCTACATCGGTTTCCCGTTTTATGCCACCTACAGCGCGACCAAGTTTGCATTACGCGGGTTTACCGAGGCCTTGTATCGAGAGTATAAAGATCAGGGCTTGAATGTTTTATTCGTTGCTCCGCGCGCTATTGCCACAAGTATGAACGACGCACGAACAGAATCCATGAATAAAGAACTGGGCAATATGGCAGATTCGCCGGAGGCGGTGGCGTCACAAATAGTGCAAGCGTTGCAACAAGGGCTCACACGCAAAGTCATCGGATTCCCTGAAAAGCTGTTTGCCCGCATCAACGGTCTTTTACCTAACATCGTAGACAAGGCCTTACTGAAGCAAGTCGCAGCGATGCGAAGATTTGCAAAAAAATAGAAAAATAGAGGGGGATTACAATGAGAGTGTTGTTAGTGGAGGACGAGCATTCACTCGCGCAAGGTGTTGTTGCTGGTCTAGAACGCGAGGGATTCGTAGTGGATTGGGTCGACTCGGGCCGTCTCGCCGAAACGGCAGTTAAAGCAGACCCGCCGGATATTATGGTTCTAGACCTAGGTTTGGGGGATATGGATGGCTTGGATCTGCTCGCGTCGATTCGACAAAAAAGGCATCGTTTCCCGATATTGATATTAACGGCACGCGGGGAGGTAGACGACAAAGTCAAAGGTTTGGATGCTGGCGCGGATGATTACATGGCTAAGCCCTTCGATTTTTTAGAATTGTGCGCGCGCCTCCGTGTGCTGGAACGTCGACTCGGTACGGCCTCTACTAGCACTATTAGTATCAGTAACGTGATATTGCACATCAATACCCATCAGGTTGAAGTAGGGGGTAAAGATTTAGATTTGCCTCGGCGCGAGTACATGTTGCTCAAGTGTTTGATGGAAAATCAAGGACGTGTTGTAACTCGTGACCAGTTAGAATCTAGGCTATATCATTGGGGCGACGAAATATCGAGTAATGCCCTGGAGGTTCATGTGCACCATTTGCGCAAAAAACTGCCCGACGCGTTCATTAAAACGATTCGCGGCTTAGGGTACACGGTTCCTAATCAGTGAGATCGATTCGCCGCACGCTCATCTTTACGCTCTTGTCAGCGTTTACATTGGTGATGTTTATTGCCTCCTTGAACGGCTATTTGGCCAGCATGAATAAAGCTGAGGGTTTGCTGGATGATCATCTTAAACAGCTGGCCGTGGCACTTGCGCAATCGCACAGTGTTTCTTCAGAAACCTTTGAAGACTATGTGTTGGAGTTCGATGATCTCGAGGGCCCCTCTATGATCGCCTATCAGATTATCGAGTCCGGTCGAGTTATTCGGCGAACATCTAATGCGCCTATCGATAGCTGGAGCGACGTCGTTTTGGGGTTGAGCTATCGCAATTTCGGTGACTTTCGGTGGCGAGTTTATGCCTTGGAAGTGTCTGAGACTAAACGAGTGGTTGTGGCAGAACGCGCAGATGTCCGGTTTGTCGTTGCCGAGACTGTGGTGTTGGAATCGATCTACCCTTTGCTAGTTTGGTTACCCTTGCTGGCCGTTCTGACCTGGTTTATCGTGACGTGGGGCTTGCGACCTTTGGCACATTTAAGCCTTTGGATTGGCTTAAAAAAAGAGAATGATTTTACCCCGATTGCACTCGAGCAAACGCCCAAAGAGCTAAGCCAAATTGTTCAATCTTTGAATGGTTTGTTAGGGCGTTTGGGGAACGCCTTTCAGCGCGAAAAGCAATTTGGTGCAGTCGCGGCTCACGAGTTACGCACGCCAATAAGTGTTGCTAAAGTTCACATACATAATCTTAGGTTAAGTTTAAAAGAAGAAGCTAACCTTAAAGCGTTGGATTATGTGGATGAAAGTGTGGGTCGGCTGCAGCGTGTGGTCCAGCAAATGCTCGATTTGAGCCGTACTCAGCCCGAAGTGATTCAGACGCGTTTTGACCCGGTCGATTTGAATGTTGTGATGCAACAGGTATGCGTCGATATGTGGTCTAAGTTTGATCAAAAAGAACAAACGATTGAGTTTCATGGCGCTGAAGCACTGCCAAGAATTTCGGGGGATGGGGCTTTATTGAGCCTTCTATTCGAGAACTTATTGCAGAACGCCAATCGCTATACGCCCAGGGGTGGTCAGATTTGCGTCGAGACGCGATGTTTACCTACGGAAGAAGTTGTGATTACTGTTAACGATTCTGGTCCCGGCATCCCAGAAGACCAGCGTGATATGGTCTTTAAAAGATTTTATCGTGTACACCATGATAACCAGCCTGAGGGCGTGGGCTTGGGGCTAGCCATTGTTGGGCAAATTGCGCGCCTTCATCGCGCCCACATTGATATTGCCAATAATCGCTTGGGCGGTGCGAGCTTTACTGTGACTTTCCCTGCGCCAGAGAAGTTGCAATGAGCGGCCTTTCGGGGTCTCGCGCAATACTCTTGCTGGCGTGGGTGATGGTGTTCAGTACCGACCTCGTCGCAGCGCCTGAGTACAAGATTGAAATTAAGAATCATTTGTTCATCCCCAGTGTTCTAGAAATTCCAGCCAACACTAAGGTTAAGCTCAAAATTGTAAATCACGATAGCACGCCGGAAGAATTCGAAAGCTATGAGCTCAACCGTGAAAAAATCGTCGTCGGGGGTGGCAAAATAACCATTTTTGTTGGGCCTCTGGCGCCGGGTGAGTATCCTTTTTTTGGGGAATTCAACCCCAGAACTGCCCAAGGTGTGGTGATTGCCCAATGAGCATGCTGCTGAACGCCTTATTGTTGGTTTTACGTGAAGTACTAGAAGCAGCGGTGTTATTGAGCTTGCTGTGGAACTTCTCTAAGGTCGCGAGTCTGTCGACTCGATGGGTCATTCCCGCAGCGTTGATGGGCGTGGTTGTAGCGGTGTGCTACGCAGCGGCTATCGAGTGGGTCACAGATTGGTGGGATGGCAGTGGACAAGAGCGAATCAGCGCCATGTTGCACTTGGCGGTTTACCTGCCGGTACTCATTCTGGTTTGGGCGCTGTATCGACCGCTTCCAACGAACTACACCCTAGCGGCTATGGTGGTAATTTTTATTGCCGCTATGATTCGTGAGGGCAGTGAAATAGTCATTTACGTCGGTGCATTTGCCGATGCGCCGAATGTCAAAGGAGCCGTATTTTCTGGTGCGTTGATAGGTGCGGGGATTGCCATAAGCTGTGGGGTTTTGGTGTCGGCTCTTCTGGCCACCTTGACGAGGCAACAAACCCAATTCTGGATTGGTATTTGCCTCGTTTTTGTCGCGTCCGGCATGATGCTGCAAGCCGTCTCGCTACTGGATCAAGCCGGACTGATAGGGTATAGCGACAGAGCCTTCGACCTAGAGTCTTGGGTGTCTGAGCAATCGGTTCTGGGGCAGATGCTGTATGCCGTATTCGGTTACGATTCGCAGCCATCTTGGGTTCAGCTTGGCGTATACGCAGCCAGTTTGACTTTAGCATTTAGCTTGATGTACTCGGCTCGCAGGTTGGCCATTAATGTCTAAGTTTATGAGTCTTGTCTCTTTAATCCTCTCGGGGTTGGTGCTTGTGGCGCAAGCCCACGCCGATGGTATGGTGGTGAGTAAGATCTATCATCCCTACGTCAATCCTCTTGAGTGGGAGATCGAGAGCCAGACTTTTGCGCGTGAGCGCGACATATTGACGGGTGAGGCCAACGATGTATTGCAAAAGTTGGGTTTGGCGCATTCAGTCTCTGAGGGGGTGAAGGCTGAGGCTTACCTGATCGCATCTGACGACCCGATATCGGATGATTTGAACTGGATTGGATTTGAGTTCGAAACCCTCGTACAACTCACTGAGCAGGGCGAATTCAGCTTCGATTATGGTGTGTTGTTTGAGTTCGAGCGAGACTGGCAAGCCAATAATAACGAAGTCAGCTTAAAAGCTCTCGTCGAGCGAGAGTTCGGCAAAGTCAGTTTAACACTCAACCCCGGTGTTGTTTACGAGTGGGGCGATACTCGACGGAGCGAGTTTGAGACTCGGCTGAATGGCCTGGTTCGATATCGCTACCACCGGCACCTTGAACCCGGCTTAGAGGTTCATCTAGGGCAAAATGCCAAGATGATTGGCCCGTCCATGGGAGGGCAATTTCGACTGTCTGGCGACAAAGCGCGATCGGTGAATTACAACTTAGGCGCTTTTTTTCCCCTAGATGAGGATTCGTCTGAACATACCTTTCGTTTTCTGGTTGAATACGAATTTTAGGGCTCTGTAAGGGCTATTCGTCTTCCAAATAGCAAAAGCGCGGTATTTTGCCTTCGGGCGTCTCAACCAGTTCTCTGAACATAGACGCCGGTCTGACCCATAGTGATTCATCGCCGTAACACGTTCGGTAAACCACCAGTTCTTCTTCTGTTTCGGAGTGGCGCGCTACCCCAATAACGCGGTAGCGCGGCCCTTTGTAGTGCTGATACAGACCCGGAGTGATGCTCATTTACGCCTCAATTGCGAAGGTAAGACCGGCATTTTTTTGTAGGCGCTCAATTAAGGCATCGGCCATCACAGCAGCAGGTGTGTAAACACCGCCCTCGCCTAGGTCTGGATTGTGCAGCAGGCACATCGCAGACTCGGCTAACATTTTAGAAGTGGATCCATAGCCGGGGTCTTTGTCGCCTTTGACGCTGGTTAGCAGTAATTGTCCGTTAGTTGCGGTGGCGGCGAATAGTACATCGTAAGAACCCGCCTCGCGTTCCTCTTTGCTGGGGCCTTCGCCGGGCTGCAAGGTGTTTTCAGCGAATGAGTTGTCGTTCGCAACATATTCGGCCGCAGCTTTACCTTGATCGCCATCGCCTGTGAGTAACATCTCGTCGTAGGCAAAATCTTTACCATAGGCGTGTCCTAACAGGAAGTTAGAACGGTGCACGTTTTTGGTGTTGATGGTTGCCATGATAAAGGGAGCCGCCCAGCTCTTGAGCTCTTCGTCGTATTGCGGTTTGTCTCCTCGAGGCTGCTCGGGGCCCTGGAAGCCCTCGGCGAGTGAGAAGGGGTTTGTTAATACGCTGACTAAGCTCGGGTCTTTGGCGACCGACGCCATCGTCGCTCGCAAGCTCGCCACCGTTCCGCCCGAGAAGGAGCCGTTCATCGCGCGGACGCGCCCTTTGATGGTTGCAACGGGCGACCCCGTGACAGCCTTAGCGTGCTGCTGCAGGTGATAAACACCGAGATCGAAAGGAATAGAGTCGAAGCCACAAGAGAAGACAATGCGCGCGCCGCTTGCCTTGGCCGCGTCAGTGTGCTCGTTAATTTTTTGATACATCCAGCTGGGTTCACCGCACAAATCAACATAGTCCGTGCCGTTTAGGGCGCACTGCTTGACTAACTCGTCGCCGTAAAGCTGATAGGGTCCTACAGTGGTAATGACGACTGAGGTGGAGGCAACCATTGCTGCAACAGATTCGCTGGAATCGGCATTCACCGCGACAAGTTCCACCGTTGGGCTGATGCCCATTTCGGCGCGCACAGTGGCAAGTTTTTCCAAAGATCGGCCGGCCATCGCCCAGCGTAAAGGACTGGTACCGTAGCGTTGCTCGATGTACTCCGCGACTAGCCGTCCGGTATAGCCGGAGGCGCCAAATACAATTACGTCAAATTTTCGATCTTGTTTCATGAGTGTCTCCGTTTATTGAGGAACGAACGCATCTAGCGGCTCGTTACAAAGATGGCCCACAATGGGGCTCGATTCAGCACGCTCGAACGCGGCGTCAATGGCGGCGTAACGCTGCTGAACAACTTTTCGATAGTTGGGGTGCGTGAAAATGTAGTGCTCTTTGGCGTTCAGTGCTTCGATCACCCGCTGCCCCACTAAGTCTGGATTGATGCCGTTGGTTACAACCTGCGACATAACGCTGTCGGGATCGGGGAGTTCGATCTCCTCTGCTGTCGTCGTTTGCCCATGGGTCAGTGCTCGATTGCGCTCGGATAAATGAATGTTGGTACTCACAAAAGCGGGGCAAAGCGCAGCGACGTGAATGTTATAGGGCGCAAGCTCCACCGCCCAGGCTTCGCTTAAGCCTGCCACGGCGAGTTTGGTGGCGGTATATTCGCCGCCGTAGGGTACACCCATCATACCTGCCATAGAGGCCACGTTAACGACAAAGCCACCTCCGGCTTGCTTAATCTGCGGCACCGCTGCTTGCATACCTTGCACAACACCTATTAGGTTGACGTCGATGCACCACTGCCAATCGGCGCGGGTATTATTCTCTATAGGACCGGGTTTTCCGCCAACCCCAGCGTTATTGATTAAGGCGTG
>NZ_CBFHWH010000041.1:0-18217 GCF_965659035.1 Aequoribacter sp.
GCAAGCCCTCTCTGATCTGCGCTGGTGCTGACTAAGCTGAATGCAGCATCATTTTGAAAGTGTACAGCGCGAGTGCTTTCTCTAGTTTTTGATGCTGATCACTTGGTAGCGTGATGTGCGCGACGATTCCTAGTTTGTTGTCTTGTTCAACTACCACTGCGTTGAGGTCAATACCTAGCTGCGTAGCTTCATTGCGCACCACATACTCGATTTCTCGCATTACCAAGGCGGGCTTAAAGGTTTTCCCGACCGCCGTTAGTGGCAGGGCATCGATAATAATAACTTCCTTAGGGATCGCGGCACGTTCTGATAATCGCGCGGTTAGGTCGGTCAGCAGTTCTTCCGCGGATACGGCGGCGCCTTCGCTTACTTGGACATAGGCAACCGGTACTTCGCCGGCGTGCTTGTCAGGCCGACCAACGGCTGCAGACATTGCGACTGCAGGGTGCGCTGCCAAGCCTTCCTCGATTACTTTAGGGTCAATGTTGTGGCCGCCCCGAATGATCAGCTCCTTTTTACGCCCGGTTAACCAAATATAGCCGTCTGCATCAATCCGCCCAAGGTCGCCTGTGTTGAGCCAGGAGTCTGAATCACTGGGAATAGCGACCCAAGCGCCTTTGTTTTGAGCATCGTCTAAATAACCGGCAAACTTATTGGGCCCTTTCAGAATGATCACGCCGATTTCATCCGTCTCTGCATCGCGCACATAGGCACCATTATCGTCTAAAATGGCCGCTTTAAGTCGTTCCCAGGGTAGGCGTATGCCAATAGAGCCTACTCGTTGCGGGCCATCGCCTGGGCACAGAGATGCCACGGCGGTGCTCTCGGTTAAGCCGTAGCCCTCTAACACTTTCATGCCCGTGGTGGCTTCGAATTTATTCAGCAACTCGACGGGCATTGGGGCCGCGCCGCAAATCGCGTACATCAAAGATGATAAATCGTGGCCCTGTGTAGAGGCTTGCAGCAAGCCGGCAAATGCAGTGGGTACGCCCGAGAATGAAGCGACTTTATGATGCGCACAAATGGCCCAGAAGTTTTCCATCAGTCCCGGTGTTCGATATCCAGCCGGCGGAGCCAGTAACGAGTGTGCGCCGCTGGCAAAGACGGCAAGGCCTGTGCCTATTTGCGCGTTGACGTGGAATAGAGGTAGGCACGTAAACAGCGTCTTGCCAGGTTGCATCAATTTGGGCGCCATTGCCGCTAATTGCAGGACGTTGGCGGTTTCGTTACGGTGTGTGTGCTGGGCGATTTTAGGTAGCCCTGTGGTGCCGCCTGTGCAGAAATACGAGGCAATATCTTGGGCTTGCGGTTGTTCAAACGCTAGAGCATCACCCGAGTCTTTGGCAAGTTCCTGGTGAAAATCAAGGACTGGTAAACCCGCGATGGTCTCGGGCAATCCCGCAGTTCGTTCGTGTCTTGCGCTACCTTGAGCGTTGCCCGGTAAGTGGCGCATTGGGTCAACGGCCACTACGCCTTTGGGCTTAGTGCTAGCATTGCTCCAGAGCGACAGGGCTTCCTCTACTCGGTTCCAGATCTCAGGGTTGGGTGTTGGTGCCAGCGTCACAATCCACTGTGTTTTGGCGTTCTCTAAGAGTTGGCGGATTGAGTCGCCCTCTAACAGGCTGTTTACGGCAAATACAATACCGGCTGTTTCTCCACCCCAAATGCACAGGTGCGTTTCTGGCAGGTTGGGTAAAATATAGGCAATCACGTCGCGCCGACCGATGCCTAAACGGCGAAAGCAGTTAGCCGCTCGTGTGATGTCTTGCAACCATTCGTTGTAAGTCCATGTGGAGGGCGTAGCGTAAGTATCGGCGCTGATAAAAAACGACAAGGCGGTGTTATTTGGATTAAGCGCGGCACCATCGGCGATCATTTGGTAGGTCGATGTTAAATGCTCGAAGGGGTTTGGGTTTTGTCGCTCAAGTGCCTCGATAGACGCTAGATCCGTAATGGTCATAGTTGCCTCTGCAGTGCTTTCTTATGGAATGAGCAGCGTATCGGCTGCTTTGGAATCTGAATGCAGAGTGTAACGGAAATAGCCTCGGGCGTGGAGATGATAAGCCTGAGTTGCGCCACTTGAGCTCAGTGTTATTCTTAAAGTCGGCTATGGTATAGCAGAAAGACAATGCAAGACGCTAGACGGATGCCGCTCGTAAAGCCTGCTCAGCCAAGAGATAAGCACCTGAGATCCCAGATAAGGTGTCTAGACTGGGCGACTGAATCACCGTGCTTAACTCGTCGACATGATGGAACCGACCGAGATATCCACCCAATTGCTCGAAAGCGCTAAGGCGCACGCGGTTCAGCAAGCCATCGGTGAGCGAGACACCACCGCCAAGGACAATGTAATTGGGAGCATAGGTCAGTAGTAAATTGGCGGCAAAGCTACCCAAGTAGTAGCCGATAATATCGTGCGAGTTATGAGCGCTGCCAAGCGCACTCAAGTCTTTGCCCCAGCGATCAATAATCGATGGACCGCAGGCTAGTCCCTCAAGACACGCACCGTGAATGGGACAATGCCCCGCATAGTTATCGTCAGGGTGATGCGGGAGTCGAATATGGCCCATTTCTGGATGATGCACACCATTACTCACGCGCCCGTTGTCGACCACGCCCGCGCCGACACCCGTGCCCACAGTAACGTAAATTAAGCGCCCGTCATTTGCCGGTAATAAAGACTTTGCCTCTGCTAGTGCAGCGGCATTTACATCGGATTCAATTTTTACAGGCACATTAAACTGCGCAAACGTATTAAGTAGATTGGCGCCAGTCCAATGGGGTTTTGGGGTTGTGCCTATCACGCCGTAATCGCTCGTCTTGGGGGTGATACCGATGGGTCCAAAACTGCCAACGCCAATGGCTTGAATTGGCCCCTGTTGCGCGATTTGTTGGTTAATAAAGTCTACCGCTGCAGCCAGAGTGATGTCGGGGTGTTGTGTAGGAATGCGTGTCTGCACCGCGCTTATTGGGTCAGCGCCAACGCTGACCAGCCACTTGGTGCCGCCAGCTTCTATCGCTGCAAAAATAGGTTGGCTCATAAATTTTCCTGCTCTTCAGCCAGCCGACTTTGTGTCGGGTCCAGCCACCAATTGACGAAGCTTAGGGCAAACAAAGTCACTGCACAGACTGCCGTGAACACAAAGCCATAAAACACTTGCCCGAACATATCACCCAGAATACCCATCACCATGGGGCCGAGTGCGGCGGCCACCGCGGTAAAAAATAGGATAACACCGGCAATGGCACCATGTTGGGCGGGCCTGAAACACGAAATTCCTTTCGAATTGATTGTTGGGTAAAGCACCGACATAAACAACCCTGAAACAGGTAATAAGACCGCGGCGGCGTTGACACCGAATATCATTGCTCCGACATAACACAGCGCTACGGCACCGCTGAACAACATAAGAACTGTTTGCCAAGCAAACTTGTGTAAGATGTAAGCACCAACAAAACGGCCTAAGGCACGGCATACGAAAAATATAGACAGTGCGTAGGTTGCGAGCACTGGGACACTGCCATCGTAGTCCAGCAAATAGGTCGGCATCCACACGTAAATGGCGGCTTCTGCTACGACGTACAGTGCAATCGCCAAACTAAATCCGAGTGCGTATGGGTCTTTCAGCATGGCAAGTGTGTCGCTTAACGACGTCTTTTCCTGCTCTGTGGAAGCCGTTGGAGGGTAAGGTGTTCTCGCGGCAATCACAGCCAAAGTAACCGCAAAACCGCCGGCAATGACGTATAAGTAAATCCAAGAGACCTCTTGGTTGAGTAAATAGCTGACGATGGCGGGGCCAATGATGGCTCCTACCGCAAAAAAACCTTCTGCCATATTCATGGTTCGGGTGTGCTCGACGTTTGACCGTGATACATCCCCCATTAGACCGATGGCTGCCGTCTTAAAAATACCTATGGCTAAGCCCGAGAGTGTCACTAACACCAGAAAGTGTGCGAAAGACGATCCGATCACGAAGGCAAAGCAGCATGCAGCGAACAAACCAAGCCCAAGTATAATGATCGCTTTTCGTCCAAATCGATCAGACAAAAACCCCAAACCGATACCGCTAAGGGCAATGGCGATCATGGTGCCGTAGTGGAATGCGCTGGCCTGAGTGAGCGATAAATCGAAGGTTCTGATGATGACAGGGATGATTACGCCCACGGCGTCTGTCGTCATGGCGAAAATAAAAAACATCAGATACGTCAGTAGTCTGATAGAGCGGTTCGTATCCATGACTGTGTTCCTATTATTTTTCGAGTTTGTATCGTATCACGAAAAAAAAAGATTGCAATCGGTTGCAAAATAAGTTGCAATCGGTTGTAACGCTGCTTTGTTGTAGTAGTAGCTGTGGTTTAAATCGCGAATAAGCGAAAATAACAAGACGAAAAAGGAGGACGCCATGCGTCAACAAACAACAGTGGTAACCCGTAAATCCCCGCTCAGTGCAGCTGTTGCAGCTACGCTGATGTTACTGTCTAGCAACACCTACTCGCAGGAGCTAGAGGAAGTCATCGTCACTGGTGTGGCGAGAGAAGGCGTTTCTAAATTAGAAGCCAGTGTCTCTGTAAGCTCGTTAAATTCGTATGATATTGAAAAGCTATCGCCTCGATCAGTCGCTGAATTGTTCCGTGCGTTACCTGGTATACGCTCTGAAAGTTCAGGCGGTAACGGTAATGCCAACATCACGGTTCGCGGCATTCCGCTCGCGACAGGTGGTTCTAAGTACATGCAGTTACATGAAGACGGATTGCCTGTTCTAGAATTTGGCGACATGAATTTTGCCAACACTGACAACTTCATTCGCTCGGACTGGAGCGTTGGTCGAGTTGAATCGATTCGCGGTGGTTCGGCGTCAACTGTAGCGTCGAACTCTCCTGGCGGTATCATCAACATGATTAGCAAAAAAGGTGGCGATGACGCTGGCGCCATCGGTATTACCATAGGTGCTGACTACGATGAGTTTCGTACTGATTTTGAGTATGGCGGCAGCCTAGCCAGCGATATTACCTACCACCTTGCTGGATTTTTCCGCGATGGTGAGGGGGTTCGTGAAACAGGCTTTAATGGTGATAACGGTGGCCAGATTAAATTTAATATCACCAAAGAGCTAAAAGACGGCTATTTACGCTTTTACGGTAAGCAGTTAGACGACAAAGTCACTACGTATTTGCCATCGCCCGTGCTGGTTAAATCTAATGGCTCGTTTGGTGCAGTTCCTGGGTACGATGCAAGTTCGCAAACGCTCCACTCGGTACAGACCAATAACATTGTCACTTACGACCCCTATGGCAACCCGAAATCTCGAGCCGTCTCTGATGGTATTGAGTCTAAGGTTTCAGCCTTCGGATTCGAGTTTGATAAAGACCTGGGCAACGGTTGGACTGTCAATAACAAGTTCCGGAATTCTAGTGTTGAAGGCGGTTTCATCTCTCCCTTC
The DNA here is from genome assembly GCF_965659035.1 of Aequoribacter sp. Taxonomy (NCBI): domain Bacteria; kingdom Pseudomonadati; phylum Pseudomonadota; class Gammaproteobacteria; order Cellvibrionales; family Halieaceae; genus Aequoribacter; species Aequoribacter sp. Next base: position 5,442 of record NZ_CBFHWH010000041.1, read on the forward strand.
ACCGACGGGTTTGCCGGCGGTACGTCAACCATTGCCGCCAAAGGTGCGGCTCTGTGTGCTGACGCAAGCGTCGGAGGTGTGTCCATTGACTGTTCGGGTGGTGTTGCAGCCTTCGTCGACGGTCAGGTCGCTGACCCAAATCAGCTAGCATTCACGAACTTGCTGTTCGATACGACGTTTGATGATGTTGGCTTGCTGGTGAATGATTTAAGTTTTAGTAAGGATTTTGATCGCTTTAGTGTGAATGCCGGTTACTACTATTCTAAGCAGAACATTGATATTACTTGGAATAGCTGGCACACCCGCATGCAGACCCTGGCGGGTAAGGGTAGTCAAAATATCACTTACGTAGCTCTGGGTGCGGGCATTGATGCGGATGGAAATTCGGTCGATGTCATGCTTGCCGACAATGGCGCCTTGACTCAAAGTTTCCTATCTTGGGATTGGGATCTTGAGTACGTGACAACGGCTCCCTATATCAACGTGGCTTTCGAGGTGAATGATCGCTTAAACATCGAGGCAGGTGTTCGTCGTGATGAGACCAAAGCAAGTGGTCGTCGTTTAGACGGGTGCTGTGGTGGTAATTCGAGTGTTGATCTTAACGGCAATGGCTCGGTAGGTTCTTACGAAGTGGTTGGCGGTGTGATAACTCGCTTGGATTCAGATGCGCTGTTAGAAAACGCTGGCGCAGTATCTGCTGGGTTTATTACGGGTGGTGTGCGTCAGTTGAATGACAATGCAGCTGCGGTGACTCGCGTGAACTACACAGCTGACAACACCTCTTACACTTTTGGTGCAACCTACATGTTGAATGATGATGCATCAATCTTCGTGCGCTACTCCGACGGTGGCCGTGCAGTGGCTGATCGTTTGACTCAGGTCGCAGGTTCATTGCAGGCCAATGGCGCTTTAACGTCAACAACGGATGGTTACGACAACGTCGAACAGCTTGAAGTGGGCTATAAGCATCAAGCCGAGGATTGGGCGTTTTATGCAACCTTGTTTGACACCATGGTTGAAGAGACCAATGCGGAGATTACCAGTGGTTTGACGTTTGTTCGCGAGTACGAGGCAACCGGTTTGGAACTAGAGGGCGACTACGATTTTGGTAATGGTTTTCGCATTAACGGCAACCTAACTTGGATCGACGCCGAAATCGCAAAAGATGCCACCAATGCTTCGGTAGTGGGTAATACACCGCGTCGTCAGGCTGACATGATCTATACCATTTCACCTGAATACTCGTTTGGTAACGGCCTGATCGGTGCTTCGGTGGTCGGTTCATCAGATTTCTATCTCCAAGATAGCAATCAGCTCAAACAAGACGCGTATCAGTTAGTCCACTTATACGCGAACTACCAACTGTCTGATGCTTTGACCGTTAGCTTGAATGTAAACAACATAACCGATGAGTTTGTTATTACGGAATCGGAAGAGGGTGCTGCGGCAGCCGGTGATTTTGTTCGAGCACGTCCTTTGAGTGGTCGGTCAACATCTGTCAGTGTTCGTTACGACTTCTGATCGAGGTTGGGGCAGCACCTAGCTGCCCCCCCTTTCTTTAAACGAAATTTTTTGAAACATTCGCACAAAGGTTCAGCATGAACTCTTCGCACATTAAATTAGCTGACTGTTACTTGTGGGACGCGTGGTCTTTTATCGAGCCGGGTAAATGGCATTTGTACTGTTTGGGCCTGCATAAGTATGACTCGACAGGCACCCTGATAAACCCCGATCATCGCAACGATCACCAGTTTCACATTCATCATTTTGAGTCGTCTGACAACGGTCAGCATTGGGCTGATTGCGGAGTCTTTCAGCAGGCAGGAGTCTGCGCCAATGGTGCCGATTCGGGCAATGTATGGAGTGGTGATTCACACAGAACCGCTGGGGGCGATTATTGGTTTGCCGCCACGGGAATACGGGCGATTGATTCTGAGCGTCCGTTTGTTCAATCCTTGATGCTGGGGAAATCGAGTACGCCTCAGATATTTGATGGCGTGATGACGCCAGTATTGATGGCGGATGAACATCACGATCAGCTCACAGATAAAGGCTACTTTCTGGCTGGCCAGCAGGTCTTAGGTCATCGTGATGGCGAGCTCGGTGGTTCGATTCTGGCGCTACGAGATCCCTACATTGTTGATTTGCGCGGTTCAGATAATGAAAACGCAGTTGATGTGGTGTTCGCGGCGAAGGCGAACAATGGCACCCCGGCAATGGGGCACATACGTGTGAGCTTAGCCGGTGATGTCCCTGAGTTAGTCGAGATATGCCACCCCATTGCCTTACCCGATGCCGCTTTGTTCACGCAGTTTGAAGTGCCAAAAGTCATTTTTGACGCGGAGGCGCAGCGCTATTTGCTGCTGGGCTCAACGGCAGATCGCGTTGATGAGTCGCAACCAGAGGAAGAGGTCAATCGTTATTTGCGACTTTATTACGCCAATGATTTGCGGGGGCCTTGGAACCCTGCAACGCTGGAGGGTAGCGAACTGCTCGGCGCGGGTTGTCGCTTTGGTGCTACGATTCTTGAATACAATTCAGATGCGCAGCAGCTGGTCTGTCTGGCGCCGCTCACCACCATGGACGAGAGCGGTGGCTTGTTCTTTGATTATTCTTTTGCTATCGATGTAGGAAAACTGGGACGAAAAGAACGCTTAGCCATCCAGATTCTTTCTTGAGTTGCGAGAGGCCCATCAGGCTGACTCGCGTATTATTAGTTCAGGCTCGAGTTCAATACAGCTCGGGCCTTTTCCGTCTAATACTTTCAATAAATTGTCGACAAGTAATTCAGCTCCTGCTGAGCGATCTTGCCGTATCGTGGTCAGCGTTGGGTGATAAATCGCAGCGGCGGGGATATCGTCATACCCAATCACCGCGACATCACGGGGTATATCCACTCCGACACTTTGCAGGGCCGACATGACTTTAAGTGCTTGCATGTCGCTGGCGGCAATTACAGCATCGTATTCATCGCGGCGATTGACGAGTTGCTCTAAACTTTTCTCTCCCGTGTTTCGATCCATTAGCGAACCAAATACCAACTCGGAGCTGATGTTCAATTGATATTCGGCAAGACCTTGTTGTACCCCGGCAAAGCGGCTCGCAATTTCTGGGTGATCTTGATAACCCACGAATGCGATGCGCTTGCGTCCGGTCTCGGCAATGTGCTCACCGGCCAATCTTCCACCCTGTAGATTATTCGATCCGGCCAGCGCGTAAGCCTGGCCACCTTCCACAGGGGCGCCCCAAACCGAAAGAACATCGAATTGTTCGGCGAGCTCATTCAACTGTGTATGAATTGACCCCTGCCCAATAACAATAACGCCGTCTGCTTGACGGTTGCGGATAAAGGTTTCTATCCATTCGGCTTGCTGTGGACGAGTGCGTGTCAGCAGTAACTGGTGCCCGCGTTGATCAAGTGCCTCAGCAATAGCTGCGGTAATCTCTAAAAAAAACGGGTCTGAGATGCTCCATTCCACATCATCGGCGGCGGCTATGATGACGGCAATGGTCAGGGTTTGTTTGGTTCGGAAGTTACGTGCGGCGGAGTTAAATCGGTAGTTCTTTTCCTTTGCGATTTTGCGAACCAGCGCCTTAGTTTTATTGTTGACCAAGGGCGAGTCTGCCAGGGCTCTAGAGACTGTCGACTTTGATACCCCTGCTAAGGCAGCGATGTCGGCCATTTGAAGGTCGCGATTTGATTTGCTCATGTTTTATTCGAAATGCCAGATTCTTGCAGTGTAACTCATGTGCAATCGGTTGTGTGCTTTCTTGAGCTTTGATTGACCAGAATTGGAAGTGGACCGCGGGCAGGCGGCGCTGATTGCCGCTTGCTCGTGGGTTGGCTATCAGGCTGCTGCAACGGTCACCGGCACACCATTAACGGCCGCATTACCGCTTAACTCGTCGATGTATTCGTGATCGGTAATGTCGTTGCAGCTCACCCCTTTATTGGCGATGGCGATGTCCATTTGAATGCCCTGTCTGTCGTGGCCGTAACCATGCGGTAGGCTGACGACGCCGGGCATTACCTGGTCGGTAATTTCAAGCGGAGCATGAATTACTCCTACGCGAGAGTGAATACTGACTTCGGCTCCATTCTCCAGCCCCTTTGCCTTGGCATCGTCCGGGTGCATCATCAAGGTACAGCGATTCTTGCCTTTCACCAGGCGACGGTAGTTGTGCATCCAAGAGTTGCAATCGCGGACATGGCGCCGGCCAATCAGGCGAAACTCATCCTTCGCGCTCGTATCGTCTGCAAACTCAGCTAGCAACCTCGGTAGGTCCGCCAGTGGCTCGGGGGTAGCGCACTGTATGCGTTTGTCTTTGGTCTGGAGGCGCTCGGGTAGCAGCGGCTTTAACTCACCCAAATCGATACCAGAAGGATTGTCGATAAGTGACTGTAAGCTGAGGTTATGCTCGGTGTTTTCACCGTAAGGTCCCCCTTTGATACCGGCATCGATAATCTTGTGGGGTGGAATACGTTTTGGTGCTTCGAGCCCTAAGCGCTGTGCTACGCGTTCACCCAGACCCACAAAGATTTCCCAGTCGTGCAGTGCACCCTCTGGCTTTTCGAAGACCGGGGGGTTGTAGCGCGTGGTGTTACGCAGGGCATTCACGTGAAACCCCAAGTCGTAGTGGTCGTGCTCCAAGGGCGACGTTGGTGGCAAGATGATATCCGCATGCCGAGTTGTTTCGTTGAGATACGGGTCTAGTGACACCATAAAATCAAGTTGCTCGAGCGCGTCGTCTAATTGACGACCGTTAGGTGTTGATAACACCGGGTTGCCGGCACCCGTGAATAAGACTCTAATTTGCCCTTCGCCCGGGGTGGTAATCTCTTCGGCGAGCGCCGCTGATGGCAGTTCGCGATCAAATTCGGGCAAGCCACGTTTGCGTGAATGGTGACGCGCAAAACCACCTGGGCCTGTGTTGCGCACCTGATCGACGGCGGGCAGAGTGAACATCGACCCACCCACTCGATCAATGTTGCCGGTGATAATGTTGATGATTTGTATAGCCCATTGATTCAAAGCGCCATAGCGTTGCACGGATACCCCCATGCGCCCGTAACAAATAGCTTTTTCGGCTTTGGCAAAATCGTGGGCGATGCGTGTAATCGTTGCTGCACTGATTCCTGTGTGTTGCGCGGCCAGTTCAGGCGTGAAAGCGCGCACAGCCTCTGCGACAATTTCTACGCCGTCGGTGAACGGTGCCAGGTGGTCAAGATCTGCCAAGCCGTCCTGGAAGATGACGTTCATCACCGCGAGAATAAACAGGGCGTCGGTGCCAGGTTTGATAAAATGATGCTCGCTGGCCATTTCAGCTGTTTCGGTGCGGCGTGGGTCGAGTACTATCAGTTTGCCGCCCCGAGCTTTCAGATCTTTGATGCGCTGTTTGATATCGGGTACGGTCCAAATGCTGCCGTTGGAGGCCACAGGGTTGCCGCCTAGCATGAGAAAGTAGTCAGAGCGGTCAATGTCCGGAATAGGGAACATGAGTTTGTGGCCAAAGAGCCACATAGAGGTCAGGTGGTGAGGCAGCTGGTCGACGGAAGTCGCGGAAAAGCGATTTTTGGTGCGCAGCAATTTAAACAGTGCACCTTGGTGCGTCATCATGCCGTAATTATGAATCGACGGGTTGCCCAAATAGACGCCGATGCTGTCGACCCCGTAGCGTTCGACCGAATCGGCCAAGGCGCTGGCGGCGGTATCGAGTGCCTCGTCCCAAGAGATGGGCTCGTGACGGAAAGAGCCATCTGCTTTTGTGACCTTTTTCATGGGCTGGCGCAAACGATCTGGGTCTTGATGAATGTCCTGCAGGGCGACGGCTTTGGGGCAGATGTGCCCGCGGCTTAAGGGGTCGTTTTTGTCGCCTTTGATCGACAAAACCTCAGTGCCGTCGGTCTCGATGACAAGGCCGCAAATGGCTTCGCACAGATGACAGGCGCGATGATGTACTTGTGTCGCCATGGTTTTCTCCTTGTTATTTGGGCTTAGTGTGCGGTGAACATATGCAAAGCTCAAGTGTTCTGTCGCAAATTAGGCTTTAGCACGTGCGGGGCTTGTCTGCTTCGAAAAGGGCGGGTAATGTAGGCCCAACAAAGCCAGCGAGATCGTCATGCCTTTCGGTCGCAAGCCTCCAGATATTAGTAACGCCGCCAATCAGGAATTAACGCCTGCCATGCGTTTGTTAGAGCTGCAGCACAAGCACCGCGTTATGGACGCCAAAATTACCGAGTTACAGCTAAACCCCTATCAGAATCAAATCTTGTTGCAGCGCTTAAAGAAAGAGAAGTTGCGTCTCAAAGACGCGATAGAGCGCCTCAAAGATGATCTTATACCTGACTTAGACGCGTAGTTAAAACACGAGATCAAAGCGATACCGGAGAGAAGATGAAGCGATTTATTGCAGTGCCCTTGCTTGTGTTAGGAGCCAGTATTGCCTTTGCCCAGCAAGTAACGACTACGCCGCTTACAGAAGGTTTGTACATGCTTCAAGGACGCGGTGGTAACGTGGTGCTGTCGCTGGGGAGTGACGGTGCAGTCATGATTGACGATGACTATCCCAACATGATTAATGAATATCAGTTCGCGGTGGATGATATAACAGGGGAGGATTACAGCGCACCCAACTACATTATCAACACACACTGGCACCAAGATCATACTGGGGGCAATGACTACTGGGCTGGTGAGGGCGCGACCATTATTGCGCACAAAAATGTTCGAACTCGCATGCAATCGGGTTTGGATAACAAGGCCTTAGGTATAGTTTTTCCGCCTTCGTCGGAACAAGCCTTACCTGTATTAACGTATACCAATGCGCTTTCGTTGTACTTTAACGACGAAGCGATTGTGGTCGAGCACTACTCGGCGGGACACACCGATGGCGACAGCATTGTGCGTTTTACCAATGCTAACGTTGTGCACTTGGGTGACCACTTTTTTAATGGTCGATTTCCCTTCGTCGATATTGAGTCGGGTGGTAATGTCTTAAGCTATACCGACAATATCGCCAAAATTCTGGCGAGTGTTGATGAGTCTGTTCAAATAGTCCCTGGCCATGGCCCACTTGCCTCGAAGGATGACTTGCGCGCGTACTACCAGATGTTGCTGGAAACAACGCAAACGGTGCGTTCTGCGCTCGATGACGGTCAGTCAATAGACGATATCATCGCCGTTGGCCTCGGTGATAAGTGGGCGTCTTGGGGGTCGGGTTTTATTAATGAGGCTCAGTGGATTCGCACGATTGCTGGGAGTTTGTGATTACTTCGACATCTTGTATGCAAAAACTCCGTATCGATAAATGGTTGTGGGCCGCACGCTTTTACAAAACACGCTCGCTGTGTAAGCAAGCCATCGAAGGCGGCAAAGTGCATGTCAACGGCCAGCGCGTAAAAGTCAGCAAAGATGTGATTGTCGGAGACGAAATCCGCGTGCGCCAAGGTTATGATGACAAAGATATTGTTGTTTTAGCGCTGTCAGATCAGCGCAAAGGTGCGCCTGAAGCACAGTTGCTGTATCAAGAAACATCGGAAAGCGTCGCTAGGCGCGAGGCTGCGGCTCTGGCACGCAAGGCCGCAGGGGGGCTGATCGGACGCCCTGACCACAAACCAAACAAGCGCGAACGTCGCCAAATTCACCGGTTTAAGAACATTAACGACGAAAATGCCTGAGCGACTCTGTGCGTGCCGGCCTCGCTAGCATTACCAAGCGTGAAGGCCTTTGTAAAAACTGCCACGATTGCGAGTGACGCACGCTGCGCACTTCCGCTAAACTACACGTATGCTTGCCAAAATACCGCACAATAGACCGCTTACGCCTTTGCTCGATGCATTGGATGGTGAGTTGTCGATTCACGATCTGAGTCTTACAGAGCTTGAGGCTTTATGTAGCGAGCTGCGCGCGTTTCTTTTGTACTCAGTAGGTCAAACGGGTGGTCACTTCGGCGCCGGTCTGGGGGTCGTCGAATTAACGGTTGCCCTCCATCATTTGTACAACACTCCGGATGATCGCATTGTTTGGGATGTAGGGCATCAAACCTACCCGCACAAAATTTTAACCGGGCGTCGAGAACAGATGCACACCATGCGTCAAGCGGGTGGATTAGCAGGCTTCCCCAAACGATCAGAAAGTCCCTACGATACCTTTGGCGTCGGACATTCTTCGACCAGTATCTCGGCTGCTATGGGTATGGCGGTAGCGGCAGCGCAGCAAAACATTTCGCGCAAAGTAGTTGCGGTAATCGGTGATGGAGCCATTACCGGTGGCATGGCGTTAGAGGCACTGGCGCATGCGGGTCACGAACGACCAAACATGTTGGTTATTTTAAACGACAACCAAATGTCTATCGGTCACAACACCGGGGGGCTAGCCACCTACTTCGCAAAAATTTGGGCGAGCAAAACCTACATCAGCTTGCGCGAGGGCTCGAAAAAAATTCTTAAGCAGATCAAACCCGCTTGGGATCTAGCCAAACGTACAGAAGAGCACATGAAGGGCATGGTTGCACCTGGGACTTTGTTCGAAGAGCTCGGTTTTAATTACATCGGTCCACTTGATGGTCACGATTTGCCTTTGGTGGTGCAAACCATTACCAACATGATGAGCTTAGAGGGCCCTCAGTTTCTGCACCTTCGAACGATGAAGGGCAAAGGCTTTGAGCCCGCCGAACATGACCCGGTGGGTTATCACGCGATTAACAAGCTCGAAAGTAAAACCAAAGAGCTCGAAGGCGTCGAGCCACCGGCTAAGAAAGGCCCCAAGTATCAAGACGTATTTGGTCGCTGGCTGTGCGATGCTGCAGAGCAGGACACCCGGCTTATTGGTATTACGCCTGCTATGTGCGAAGGCTCGGGTATGGTTGAATTTTCGCAGAAATTTCCGCATCGTTATTACGATGTCGCTATTGCTGAACAGCATGCTGTGACACTCGCCGCTGGTATGGCTTGCGATGGTTTAAAACCGGTAGTGGCTATTTATTCGACGTTCCTGCAGCGTGGATACGATCAGCTCATTCACGATGTGGCCTTGCAAAACCTCGATGTGACCTTTGGTATTGATCGCGCTGGTTTGGTTGGCCAAGACGGGCCAACACATCATGGTGCTTTTGACTTGAGTTACTTACGCTGTATTCCAAATCTGATAATCGCCGCGCCCTCCGATGAGAATGAATGCCGCAAGTTATTACACACCTGCTATGCTCACGAAGGTCCGAGCGCAGTGCGCTATCCGCGTGGCAACGGTCCTAACGCACTTATTGAGCAAACTCTGACCACGGTAGAAGTCGGGAAGGCTAGGCGCGTGCGACAGGGTCAAAAGGTCGCTATCGTAAACTTTGGTACGCTACTCACCGAGGCTCTAGCGGCGGCAGAAGCTCTGGATGCGACTGTGATCGATATGCGTTGGGTCAAGCCCTTAGATACTGATTTGCTCGACGATGTTGCGCGCAGCCATGACCTCATCGTCACGCTAGAGGAAAACGCATTGGCCGGCGGTGCGGGTAGTGCGGTATTGGAATACAAAGCACTGAAAGCCTGGGGCGTAGATGTGCTGTGTCTTGGTTTGCCTGATCAGTTTATCGACCACGGCGACCACAAAGCGCTGTTGGCAGAGTGTGGGTTGTGTGCCTCGGGTATTCAAGATTCGATCTTAGCGCGCATTAATCCGCTTTCTGTTCTGACCCCCGCCGCGGTCCCTGTGTAAGGTGTAAACGCTATGTCTGATAACTCATTAGATTTTGAAGCTGCAATGAGTCGCCTAGAAACTTTGGTAGCGCAGATGGAATCCGGTGAGCTCACCCTGGAGCAATCGGTAGCGGTGTTTGAAGAGGGCGTGACGCTCTCAAAACAAGCACAAGCGGCTTTGCAAGCTGCGGAACAAAAAGTAAAAATTTTGATGGAAAGCAATGGCGAACTGCGCGCCGAGCCTTTCGTCGCTGATCGTCAAAACGACGCACAGTGATTGAGCAACACTTAAACGCCTGTAAAGCACGTGTCGAAGCTTGTCTTGTGGCGCAGTTAAACCAATTGCCCCGTTCCGAGGTGCAGCTTGTTGACGCTGTGGCTTACAGTTTAAAGGTGGGCGGTAAGCGTTTACGCCCTGCTTTGGTCTATTCGGCCGCCGCCAGCTTGCGCTCGGATTTAACGCTTTTTCCGCCCAATCTTACCCCCTTGGATTTAGCGGCAGCGGCGATTGAATCCATTCACACATACTCGCTAGTGCATGACGATTTGCCGGCCATGGATAACGACGAGCTGCGACGCGGTCAACCTACCGTCCACAGACAATACGATGAGGCGACGGCTATTTTGGTCGGCGATGCCCTGCAGGCTTGGGCTTTTGAACTGCTGACACAAATCGACACATTGCCCGCCGATAAGGTGGTGGCGATGGTCAAAGAATTGGCTCAAGCGTCGGGACCCAAGGGTATGGTGCTTGGGCAAGCATTAGACATGCAAGCAACTGGTGCCTCTGAATCCGTTGATTACCTTAAGCAATTACACAACTTAAAAACGGGCGCTTTAATTCGATCTGCTCTGCGTTTAGGTGCCTATTGTATGAACGCAGGACCAAAGGAACGGCGGGTCTTAAGTGCCTATGGCGACGCTATTGGTCTGTGTTTTCAGGTGGTCGACGATATCTTAGATGTAACCACTGATAGCGCGACGCTCGGTAAAACGGCCGGTAAAGATCAAGAAGCCGATAAGTTAACTTACGTCAAGTTGCTGGGTTTAGAGGGTGCCAAAGCCGAAGCGCAACATCTGTGTGAGCAAGCCAAGGCCGCAGTTGCAGATCTACCTAATCCCCGGGTGCTTATCGAACTTGCCGATTACATTTGCAACCGAGCGAATTAACTAAGAGTCTTTGCGCACCATCTGCCAAATACAGGCACCACCGAGGGCGATAAAGAACAGCAGAGTCTGCTCGGGAATAGTAAGCCCTAAGAAGGTCCAGCTGATGTCTGCACAGTTCCCGTCGCCCATCAATATCGTGTTGATGACCTCTAAAAAGGGCAGGGTATCGAGCATGTATTCCAGAGGCGGGCCGCAAGCGGGAACCAAATCTTCCGGTAGATTTTGCAGGTAGATGTGTCGTCCAGCGACAGCGCCGCCCACTCCCGCAAAACCGAGTCCAAGTCCGCCATAGAGCTTTTTACCGAATGTGCCCGGGTCATGCAATGCAGCAATAAGGCCTGTGACGCCCACCAAAACCACGAACGCACGCTGAGTCATACACAGTGGGCACGGCGCTAAGCCCAGATAGTACTGTAGCCAAAACGCGAAGCTCATACCAACAATGCTGGCGAGAAACAAAGCGATAAATGTTCGTCTAGGGGTCAGTAAATCAAGCACAGTGGAGCCTCAAGTAAGCGGTAAGCAAAGGCTAGTCAGATCTGGATCCTAGGGCAAGAAAAAAAGGACGAAACGCCCTAAAAACAACCGCACTTAAATGAGCTCATACAGCAGCGACGATAAAAAAGTTGGCAATCGAGCAAGGGCTGTGGCACAAACGGGTTTTATCACTTAAAGGGAAGCAGCACATGGCTTGGCAGCAACAGGTACTCGAGGTCAATAAAACGGCACTCTCGGAAACTCGATTTTATACGCATGAAATTAGCCAAACGCTTGAGCCCAACGAAGTCGTCCTGGCAGTCGACCGCTTGGCCATGACCTCCAACAATATATCCTACGCTGTGGCGGGCGATATGCTGGATTACTGGGGGTTTTTTCCGACAGAAGCCGGTTGGGGGCGTATTCCCGCGATGGGTTGGGCCGACGTTGTGGCTTCGGCGCACCCCGATATTGATGTGGGTGAGCGGGTTTGGGGGTTTTTCCCTTACGCCAACTATCACAAAATTCAGGCGGGGCATGTTACTGCGTCGAGTTTCAAAGACACTGGTTTACATCGGGCCCAGCACGCACCGGTATACTGTCAGTTCGATAAAGCCAGTGCCAATCCGCTGTATGACGCGAGTAGAGAGGGGCAAGACAGTTTACTGCGGGGTTTGTTTATGACGTCGTGGCTGGTGGAAGACTTTTTGAACGAAAACGCGGGGTTTGGTGCTGAGCTTTGTTTAATCACCAGTGCGTCTAGCAAAACCAGCATTGCCCTTGCTTATGCGGTAAAGCAGCGCGGACAAATGAAAAGTATTGCCATCACTTCTGAGAAGAATCGCGCCTTCTGCGAATCGTTGGGGTGTTATGACGCGGTATACAGCTATCAGCAAATTGAACGGCTTAACTCAGGTGCTCCTGCTGTCATCGTCGACATGGCTGGCAGTGCTGCGACCTTAACTCAGTGCCACCAGCATTTTGGCGATAATATGAAATATTCATGTCTGATTGGGGCGACTCACTACCACGAGGGTGGCGCTACCGATAATTTACCGGGCGCTAAACCAGAGTTTTTCTTTGCCCCTGCTCATGTTCAGGAGCGTAGCAAAACCCTCGGAGCCGCGGTGTTGATGACCTTGTTGGGTGAAAGCTACGCGCAGTTTCGGGTGTTTTGTGATGGCTGGATGCGGGTGCAATGTGCCGAAGGGCAGGATGCCGTCATTGAAGCGTATCGGTCCATTTTAACGGGCGCGACCGAGCCACAGGTTGGGCAGTTAGTAAAAATGTGATGGAGCTTATTGCCGTCTTCTGAGTTTTTGCAGAGGATTTCAGGTTCGGTGGTATCGGTGGTATCGGTGGTATCGGTGGTACCGGTGGTGCGTGTTGGTGCGTGTTGGTGAGAGAGGTTCGGTATGGCAGACAATCGTGAGCAGTGGGC
>NZ_CBFHWH010000042.1:0-18104 GCF_965659035.1 Aequoribacter sp.
CCCCGGTCGTCGTTTTGGACTGCTGGGAGAATGAGCCCTCGATTCATCAACAGCTAGTACCGATGGTCTCAATCGCAACACCTCACATAGCGGGTTATAGCTACGATGGTAAGGTCAGAGGTTCCGTGATGTTGCGCGATGCGTTGGCGAAGCATCTGGCGTGTGAGACCATTGATGTTTCGTTTGATAATGACTTATGTCTAAATTTGGACAGCAGGCTATCATTAGCGTTGTCCGTTACCAATCTAGTGACTAACATTTACCGTGTCGACGCCGACGATGCTCGGTTTCGACGTGCCCTGGCAGAAGCGGATTCAGAGTCTGGCGGGCGCTGGTTTGACGACCTGCGACGGAACTATCCAACTCGGCGAGAGTTGTTGGGAGCCAAGGTCTCTGTCGACGCCCGCACGGACAGTCTGGAACGGTTGGCCCAGTGTTTTAAATTACAGCTCATTGACCGGAGTTCATAATGGATGACAAAACGATTGATTGGCGTACTAAGCTGACCCCCGAGGCGTTCAAAGTGTGCTGCGAGAAGGGCACAGAACGTGCTTTTACTGGCGCATTTTGGGACCATTCAGAAGTCGGTACTTATCACTGCGTCTGTTGTGACACGCCGTTGTTTCGAAGCGACACAAAATTCGATGCGGGTTGCGGTTGGCCCAGCTTCTTCGAGCCTCTGCGTGATGAGGTGATACGAGAAACCAAGGACACGTCTCACGGAATGGTCCGTGTTGAGGTTATGTGCGATAACTGCGGTGCTCACTTGGGACATGTGTTCCCAGATGGTCCGCCGCCTACAGGATTGCGCTACTGCATCAATAGCGTTTCGCTCACATTTCACAATTAAGCGTGTTAGAATTTGCTAAAACAAGTATGCTAATCGAAAAATGTCGGATGTATCCACAATGAAACTGCGTTACTTAAGCACCTGCTTGGGGCTTGTGATGACATCACAAGTTCAAGCGCATGGCATGGCCCCTGCGAGTGGCTGGCAAGTGAATTTCTTTACTCACGCGAACTCCATTCAGCGCGAGGAGGGCACCACAAAGCGGGAAGAATTCACTTTGGGTGAATCCACCTTATTCGTTGCCACTAATTTGGGCAATCGGTGGTCGGCGCTGACAGAAATCACCTACCAGCCCAAGCTTTACCGCGATGATACGGTCAAAGTCGAGCGCCTGCAGCTGCGCTATGAGCTCAACGACGATCAGTACTTTGTGTTAGGTAAAATTCATACGCCAATGAATTACTGGAACGACACCTATCACCATGGACGGGTATTTTTCCCGACGATCTATCGGCCACTGGCGTTCGAGCGTTTTATCCCTATTCACGACATCGGTTTGCGCTGGGGCGGTCGCGGGATTGGCGACAATGATCTTTTTTTCGACTTGGTGCTGGGTTCGGGTATCACCGCCGAGGCTGAGCACGAGTTCTTTGGGAATGGCATAAATTCGGCGACCGCTTCGGTAGGGTTTTATCCGACGCAAGACTGGTCACTCCAGATAGGTTATTACGCCGATACGCTCATTGATCATGAGACGCTACCCGGCCATCAGATGCACGCCGTGCCGATGCCGGGCGATGCTGGACAAGATTTAGACTATGAATTGTTTGCCTTTTCGTCGCAGTTTGAAAATGACAAATATCGTGCTTTGACCGAAGTCTCTATCAACCGCACCGATGCTTCCGATTGGAATTATTCGATATTCCAGTACGGCGCTTACAAGGTAACACCGGACTTGTCGCTTTACGGCTATTACGATATCACTTCGGTTGAAGATGGTGGCGTGCATTTTGCGCCCGGCGAAGAGATTCGAGCGGGTCTAGGCCTTAGCTATTTTTTCACGACCACTGGGGTGGTCAAGTTTGAGTTGATAGAGCATGAGAACGACATGCTTCCTGACGCAAAAGACGGCCTTGAGCTTCGCATGCAAGTTGCTGTGGGCTTTTAACGTATGCTGTGCTTGCGAACCAGTAATCGCCTGACCTCGCATCTAGGATGCTTGGTTGGTCTTTGTTTGCTTTGGCTGTTTGTGCCCGACAGTGTCGCTGCCGCAGACTTATACGTGGTGGCTGCAAAAAATGCCAATGGAAGTACTACCGCCATTAATGTAAGCGAAATCATCACGGGCAAACAGCGTAAGTGGTCGGATGGGGCGCCAATCGTGGTGATCTTACCGAGTAAAGAGGCGCCACATTTTAATGCTGTAGGGGATCATTGGTTTAACGGGTCGGGCTCTGCGATGCAACGACACTGGCTTCGGCTGGTTTTTAGCGGACGAGCGAACGTCCCTATTTATGCGAAAAGCGATGCTGAAGTGCTAGCCATTTTGGATCGAACCGAGGGGGCAGTAGGAGTCGTCAAGGACGTACCGCCTGAAACATACCAAGTTCTGTCCGTCATTAATTAATGAAGCCACGCTCTATCGCCCTCAAGCTCAGCATTCCCGTTTTGCTGGGCCTGGTATTTTTGGTAGCCTTGCTGTTGGTCATTGTCCCGAATCAGCAGCAGCGAATACTTACCCAAAACTTAAACTCCGAGCTTGAGAGCATTGCAGCGGCGTTGGTCATCAGCGTGCAGTTCGCGATCGAGCAAGAAGATCTGGGTTTACTGGGTCAAGTTAACGGATTCATGCAGGACAATCGCGAGGTGAGCGTCGCTGGGATTTACCTGCTGGAAGAATCGGGCGAGCAGTTGGTCGCGGAGTTTCCGGCCAACGTCGGCTTAGAGCAACATTTGCGCTCGGGATCAGATGACTATCTGTTAGTGCGGCTACCGTTTAAGGCCGGCGGCATGTCAGGGCGTGTCCTGGTAGGGTCTGAGCGCCAAAAATTGCAGGCGAATATCTGGCGCGTCCAGCTCCCGCTTTACATCGCCTTCGCTTGCCTGGCGCTTGTTTTTGGCTGGATATTTATAAATCTAAATCGTGGCGTCGTTAGCCCTTTACTCCGCTCGGCGACTATTGCGAATCGACTCGGTGCCGGCAATCTTGATGTGGATATACCGATCGATAGCGACAACCGCGAAGTAAGCTCGCTGACGACGGCGCTGGTGGAGCTTCGTGACAATTTGGTCGCGGCAAATTCGGCCCATGACGCTCTGCTACGTGATCTCGAGAATCAGGTGGCGAGTCGAACCTCCGAGTTGAATCAAACCTTGGGAGAGTTGAACGAAAGTTTCAACCGGCTGAACGTCGTCTTGGGCGCGGCCAACGCCTTAGTGTGGACGTTTGATCGTATTAACGATGTGTTCCACTTTAACGGTGCGACTGAGGATCTATCGAATATAGGGCTTGATGACAACTCCAACGTCACGGTCGAGCAGATATTGGACAAAGTGCATCCTAGTGGGCGGGCAAGGTTAGTCGAGAAATTCTCGTCCTACCTGCTCGAGGGCGCCGAGCTCGACGAGCAGGTACAGCTTGAGGTTTCTAATGGCAACTATCGCTGGTTCCACTTGACCGGCGTGCCGATACAGCAAGACGCCAAACGCGACGAACTCGCACTTGGGTCAATGATCGACATGGACGACCGAATTCGTCAAGAACAGCGCATTTGGGAAATGGCTCATTCCGATGAGCTCACCGGAACGGGCAACAGAACGCGGTTCACAATGGCTTTTGATGAAGCGATTCAAACCGGCTCGTCTGGCACGCTGATGCTGGCGGACATCAATGATTTCAAGCTCATCAATGACACCAAAGGGCATGTCGTGGGCGATCGAGTTCTAATCGCTTTTGCTGAGACTCTTAAACGTCACCTGCCGGCACAAGCAACTGTTGCTCGCTTAGGCGGCGATGAGTTTGGTGTGGTAACGGTGCCTGAACTCACACAAGCAGACCTGGAAACTTTGTTTCAAAGCCTTAAGGCCGATTTGGGCGGACGAGCGGACTTTGGTTTAGAGGTGCCGGTGTCAATCAGCTTGGGAGCTGCACACTTTCCGCTACACGGACAAGACCTAGAGTCCGTGATGCACTGCGCCGATGTGGCGATGTATCACGCTAAGCAGAGTAAGCTGGGCGGTAGCGCTAGCTCGGTGTTTTATCCCGGCATGGATGCCGAGCGCCTTACTCGCAGCGCTCTGCGGACGCGCATTGATCAAGCACTCAACAACCGTGATCTGGAAATATGGTATCAGCCTGTTTGGAATGACGATTCTGCTCATTTCCGACGCTGTGAGGCCTTGTTACGTTGGCCTGGGGAGTCTATTTCTATCCAAGAAGTGATTGATGCCGCAGAAGAAAGCGAGTTGATTTTACGGCTTGGCGAGTTCGTAGTGGATGAAGTGTGCTCTTTTTTAGCAAGCCTGGAGCCTCACCAAGCGGACTTGGCGGTATCCATCAATATTTCGCCGGTGCAGTTCCACTACCAAAATTTGGAAGATTTAATTAAGAGCACCTGTGAGCGTTATAAACTCGATCCAAGCCAATTGATGATAGAAATTACCGAACGAACTACGATCGAGAACGCGGAACTTGCCGGCAAGGTGCTCAGCGCATTGAAACAGCTGGGGCTGGATTTGGCGCTGGATGACTTTGGCACAGGCTACTCGAGTTTGAGTACTCTACATGAGCTCGAAATTGACTGGATTAAAATCGACCGACGTTTCGTGCAAGATATCGATACCAATAGAAATAGCTATCAAATTGTTAATGCACTGATGAGGATGGCGCAAGCTCTTGATATCGAAGTCATCGCAGAGGGGGTTGAGACGGATCAAGAGCATGCAACTTTGCGTGCACTGGGTGTCAAAGTGATGCAGGGCTACTATCACGCACGACCCATGGGACGACGGCAATTACTGGAATTTCTTGAAGCGTAACGAGGACTTTCTTCTGGAGCGGGAAACCGGGTTCGAACCGGCGACCTCAACCTTGGCAAGGTTGCGCTCTACCAACTGAGCTATTCCCGCGAGAGATCACTGGAGCTTGATTAAGTGGCGTCCCCTAGGGGGTTCGAACCCCTGTTCCCGCCGTGAAAGGGCGGTGTCCTAGGCCACTAGACGAAGGGGACGCAGTAGGACTTAACCAAGTGGCGCGCATTGTAGGTAGCCAGCAGGTTGGAGTCAAGCGAAAGACGTCGACTTATTGTAATTTTTTTAAAGATTCTTTTGCTTGCTCCCAATCAAAGAATTTTTGTTGCATTTGCGCTTCGAATCTCATTTCGTCAATAGCCTGATAGGCCGCAATTTCCTCGTCAGGCATGAAGTGCAAACAATCACCACCCACAAGATAAAGTACGTCTCTAGGAAACAGCGGTGTCATATCGGCGTAATGAGTAAAGAGCGCAACGATTTGTCGTGAGACTGCATCATAGTCTTTAAGCCCGCACGCCGCCGATGTTGATGTCAGCCACGCCTTGAATGGATGGTCGGGATGCAAGCTCTCAGTCTTGTGAGTCACTTCTTCTAAAAAGCCATTGAGTTGCTGAAAAAGTCGAGTTTCGTCGTCAGATTGCTTCATGTGAGGTCGTTTATCGTTGCTGAAACCGTTACAATGCGCGCTCGCTTTTTTGAGACGAGGCCCCCGCGCTTATGGTACCAGCCCTAGCGATAGAAAACCTTAGTAAAACCTACGGCAATGATTTTCAGGCCCTTAAGGGTATTAGTATGCGAGTCGAGCAGGGTGATTTTTTTGCGCTTCTCGGCCCCAATGGTGCAGGCAAGTCCACAACTATCGGTATTATTTGCTCGTTGGTAGACAAGACGGGCGGTCAAGTCAAAGTCCACGGTGTCGATATTGATACCGATTTTCCGGCCGCTAAAAAATTCTTAGGTGTTGTTCCCCAAGAGTTTAATTTTAATGTCTTCGAAAAAACCCGCGATATTCTGTTAACGCAGGCTGGCTATTACGGCATTCCCCGAGGGGTAGCTGAGGAACGTGCTGATCACTTCCTCAAAAAGCTTGGGCTTTGGGAAAAGCGTGATACGGCGTCACGAATGCTCTCGGGCGGCATGAAACGCCGCCTTATGATTGCTAGAGCACTAATTCATGAACCGAAACTCCTGATTCTCGACGAGCCTACGGCAGGTGTCGATATCGAGATGCGCCGGTCAATGTGGGAATTCCTTCAGGAGATCAACGCAGCGGGTACGACGATCATTCTAACGACCCACTACCTAGAAGAAGCTGAGGCTTTGTGTCGCAACATAGCAATTATCGACCATGGTCAGATCGTCGAGAACACCTCAATGAAATCGTTAATACGTCGCTTGCAGAAAGAGGTGTTCATTTTAGATTGTCGTGATGATTTGCCCGAGGAGATCAGCGTAACGGGATTCGTCACACACAGGCTCGATACACACACGCTAGAAATTGAAGTCGAAAAAGGCCAAGACCTGAATTCTGTGTTCCACAGCTTGAGCGAGCAGGGCGTCTGTGTTCAAAGTATGCGCAACCGAGCCAATCGTCTTGAAGAAATGTTTGTCAATTTAGTAGAGAGCGCAAAAGTATGAATGCCAGAGAACAGTACATCGCCTTTATGACGATCCTGCGGAAAGAAGTGCGCCGCTATACTCGAATTTGGACGCAAACACTGCTGCCCTCTGCCATTACCATGTCGCTTTACTTCGTGATATTCGGTTCATTAGTGGGTTCAAGAATTGGCGAGATGGGTGGCTTCACTTACATGCAATTCGTGGTGCCGGGCCTCATCATGATGGCGATTGTGACCAACTCGTACAGCAATGTGGTTTCCTCGTTCTTTGGCTCTAAGTTCAATAACAGCATCGAGGAGCTTCTGGTCTCGCCCACGCCTAATTACATTATCCTGTGGGGCTACATCATTGGGGGCGTGACACGTGGTTTAGCGGTAGCCGTTATTGTGACTGGCGTAGCGCTTTTTTTTACACAACTTTCAATTCATAGCTTCCCAGTCGTCATTGGCATCGTGACATTGACCTCGGTATTATTCGCCCTGGCGGGCTTCATCAATGCCGTCTTTGCGAACTCGTTTGACGATATCTCGATCGTACCGACTTTTGTCTTAACTCCCCTAATTTATTTGGGTGGCGTCTTTTACAGTCTTGATTTATTGCCGGAGTTTTGGCGCGGCGTGTCGCAGTTAAATCCATTGGTTTATGTTGTCAATGCATTCCGCTACGGCGTTCTAGGGGTCTCGGATGTCAGCATTGAGTTTGCTTTTGCCATGATCGCCTCATTTACAGTGGTAGCCTATTTGTACTGTATGCACCTCCTCAATAGCGGCACCAGGCTGCGACAATAAGTGCGAGGGCAGTGAACATTATGGCTAACCCGAAGTTTGTTCTGGGAGAAAAGGTCGCAGCGCCCTCTGCGTATACGCCAGATATTTTGTACCCCATTCCTCGGGCTCTCGCTCGAGACACCCTGGGCTATAGCGCTACGACACCAATGTTTGGCGTCGACCAGTGGCACTTGTATGAGTTGTCATGGTTGAACACCGCGCGAAGCCCCGAGGTGTACGTGGGGAGACTGACGGTGCCTGCTCATTCCGAGTGTATTGTCGAGTCTAAGTCGCTGAAGCTGTATCTGAACTCATTAAATTTTACGGTGTTTGAATCTACCCAGAGCGCAACGCAAACCATTTGCGATGATCTGTGTCGAATTTTAGGTACCCCTGTGCATCTCGAATTATTTGATGTAACACCAAGCGACCTCGCTGGAGGTGTCTTACACGGCATCAATCTTGATCAACACAAGCAGCTCCCCATCGTTGAAGAACCAAACCCAACGACACTTCAGGCCGCCACAGACGCCTTGGTGAGCGCGGCATGGCATACGCATCGATTGCGAAGCTTGTGCCCGATTACCGCGCAGCCCGATTGGGCAAGCGTGCAGGTGGTTTGGGAAGGTCCAGATCTGTGTCCTGAGTCTTTAATGCAATACCTGTTGGGTTATTATCAGCATCAGGAATATCACGAGCAGTGCGTCGAACGTATTTATTTGGACTTGCTAGGACGTTTTAAGCCGGCGTTCTTATCGGTGCAGGCCTTCTATACGCGCCGAGGTGGTATTGATATTACGCCGTTTCGAAGCAATGATCCCGACGTAAAACCACTTGTTCGCTTGATGCGTCAGTAAATTAAAAACGAGCATCAACCGCTTCTGCGGTTTACTTTTATGGTTTAATACGCCCTTTTGAGGGAAGCATGTCCACCACGTTACCAAGTTGTCCAAAATGCTCATCTGAATACGTTTATTTTGATGGTTCTTTGTTCGTCTGCCCAGAATGTGCAAATGAGTGGAGTGAGAACGATACCGCTGCAGACGTCGACGAATTCGTCGTCAAAGATGCAAACGGAAATCGTTTGGAAGAGGGCGATAACGTAACCCTCATTAAAGACCTTAAAGTCAAAGGCTCGTCGTCGACCGCAAAAATCGGCACCAAGGTTAAGATCAATCGTTTAGTCGACGGCGATCACAACATCGACTGCAAAATCGAAGGCATTGGCCCAATGATGTTGAAGTCGGAGTTTGTAAAAAAAGCCTAGCAAGCTAGCTTACAGAATCACAGTGTTCCAGCATATTCAGTTCGGGCGAGGTTACAGCCGAATGAATGCCGAGCAATTGCATTAAAGTGTAAAATATATTGTCGTGGGAACTGGCCTCGGAAGCCTGATATTGAGCAAGGCAGCCTCGCAATTCGTTTTGATGATGGTTTGTCCAGAGCCACATGGGTACGTGTTTCTGCTCGTCTGGCGCGAAGCTGTACGGCAGACCGTGGAGGTAGACGCCTGAATCGCCTAGTGATTCCCCATGATCTGAGACATAGAGAACCGATACCGCGCGCTGTGTAAAACGGCTCGCCAGTTCGATAATTTTTGAGTTGATGAAGTCACTGTACAAAATCGTGTTGTCGTAGGTATTAATGAGCGCTGCTTGATCGCAATTTTGAATGTCACTGCGGGGGCAATCTGGTGTAAATTCGCGGTATTTATCGGGATAGCGTCGAAAATAGGTCGGGCCATGTGAGCCAATCTCGTGTAGAACGATAAAGCTGTCCTGCTTGTCCAAGTTCTTTAAGTTTGTCTGCAATCGGTCTAAGAGGATAGAGTCAAAACAATAGTCACCATCGCACTGCTCGGGGTCTGCATCGGTCGGGATTCGTTCGTAGGTTTGCCGTAAACACATCCCTTTGCAGCTGCTATTGTTGTCGATCCAAGTAACGTCCACACCTGCATCCTGCGCCAGATCTAAAAGGTTCTGCCGTTGTCTCGCCTCGTTGGCGGAAAACGCTTTTCGCGACAGGTCAGAAAAGATACAGGGAACCGACACGGCGGTCGCTGTGCCACAGCTGATCATATCTTTAAAATACAGAGGTTCGAAAGATCGTGTGAAGCGGTTGGTATCGCGCTGGTAGCCGTTATAGGCGAAGTGATCCGCTCTGGCTGTTTCGCCTACAATGACAATCGTGAGTCTTGCGAGGTTACCTGCGTGGCGTTCGAGCACTGGTTGCTCGTCCAGGGTAACAAAATTCTCGGCACTGTAGCTGAGTTGGTCGTGCCAGTAATCGTAGGTGTTATCCACCCATTCAAACGGGATCAGCTGTCGTTTGAGCTCTGGGTTATTTCGAGCTGTGGCCGCAAATTCTGCGTAGCAGCTTAAGGTTAAAGCTCCAGCAATGCCCAGTACCACGGCATTGGTCATACACTTTGCCAAGACTTCTCGCAGCAGCGGGCGGTAAGAAATTTGAATTTTGAGCAACCATAAGCTACTGAGCAAAACTAGGCCAGTCACGATTAAAACCGCTGACAGTGATAGATAGCTCGTTGCCTCGGACGCGTCGGTTTCGAATATATTCTGGATCATACCGTAGTCGAAGACGACACCGTAGCTTACCTGAGCGTAAACAACGAAGCACGAGATGATAAAAAGCAAAGCGGTTATCGGTTTCGCTATCAGGGGCCAGACCCACAAGCTTGCTAATAAATGAAGAAGAGCAAAGAGCAGACATGGTAATGCTACTAGGAACAGGAAAGAGGTGTTCTCGGTCTTGTCAGCGACGGCGTATGCAGCGCGCAGGAAGGGTAAATTGAAAACAGTTAAGAACACTAAAGCAGTAATAAGAGTGAACTGGTTGCTTGTCAGCTGAAATCTATTTGTCATAACCCAATGAAGTTGTGCTGTTGAGTAGCGAATGTTACGGGCTATTTCTTAAGTGTTAATTAAAGTGTACGGGTCGAGAGAGACGCGGCCTTCGGGATAAAAAAGTCAAACCAAACGTCTGAAGCGGGTATACTTGGCATCGAGTAGACAGCGAATTTCAAGGAACTCATGGAATGCCGGCGAAGCCCCTAGACGGAATTAAAGTGATAGAGATTGGTCAGCTAGTGGCCGGCCCATTTTGCGGTACGCTTCTAGGGTATTTTGGTGCAGAGATTATTAAAGTAGAGTCTCCAGGAAAAGGGGATGCTCTGCGCGGCTGGCGCGCGTTGGATGAATCCGGTACGTCCTATTGGTGGTACAGTATTGCGCGCAACAAAAAATCTGTAACCGCGAATCTGCGCACTGAGGCGGGTAGAGCGGTAGTCAAACGACTCATAGAAACTGCTGATGTGGTTATCGAGAACTTTCGTCCAGGTACAATGGAGAAGTGGGGGCTCGGTCCTGATGACTTTAAGGAATCGAATCCCAGTTTGGTGTATACGCGAATTTCAGGGTACGGCCAAACAGGACCCTTAGCAACGCGTCCGGGGTACGCTTCGGTGTCAGAGGCATTCAGTGGTTTTCGGTATCTAAATGGGTTCCCTGACCGCCCCCCCGTCCGGCCTAACCTCAGCATGGGCGATTCGTTAGCAGGTCTGCACGCTGCATTTGGAACCTTGCTGAGCTTGCTTCACCGGGAGCGACACAATGCTCCGGGGCAAGTCGTCGATATCGCGATCTATGAATCGATGTACAACCTCATGGAATCAGTGGTTCCTGAGTATGTCGCTACGGGAGCTGTGCGCGAACCCTCAGGTTCGACTCTAACTGGGATTGTGCCAACGAATACGTATCTGTGTGCCGATAAAAAATATGTTGTCATTGGCGGTAACGGTGACTCAATCTATAAACGTTTGATGCACGCTGCAGGCCATCCGGATCTAGCCGAAGACCCTCGCATGGCGGATAACGCGGGCCGGGTAGAACATGAGGCTACGATCGACGCTGCCTTGGCCGACTGGACCGCGTCTATCACTTCGGTCGAGGTGCTGCGTATTCTGTCCGATGCAGACGTCCCCTCAGGCCCGATGTACTCGGTAGAAGATATGCTGGTTGATCCGCAGTATCAAGCTCGCGGCATGTTCGAGACGGTTCAAGGACAAGAGGGTGAGGTCACTATTCCTGCCATTATGCCTAAATTAGGAACAACACCTGGGGAGACGCAATGGGCAGGGCCAGGCGAAGTTGGTGGTTCGAGCGAAGAGGTTTATTTGGCCGCAGGTTTTTCTGAATCAGAAATACAGGCTTTGCGGGCTACTGGGGATATTTAAACGATGGATGTCATTATTAACGAAGTCGGACTGCGCGACGGTTTGCAGAATCAGCCGACGATTGTATCTACCCAAGACAAGCTAACATTGTTGGAGTTATTGGAAACAGCGGGGCTTAAGCACATCGAGGTCGCCAGTTTTGTGCACCCCAAAGCTGTGCCGCAAATGGCAGATGCCGAGGCCGTCGTGGCGGGTTTGGATTTTGGCAAGAGTCAAGTTTACAGCGGTTTAGTCCCTAATCTAAGGGGCTATGACCGCGGTGTCGCGACAGGTTTAAGCGAGTTTGGTTTAATCATGTCTGCATCCAGTACCTTTAGCGAGCGCAACGTGAAAATGACGCTGGAACAATCTTACCAAGCGTGCGTAGAGGTGATTAAGGCTTGTCTACGCGATGGAAATCGCTCGAGAGTCTATCTATCTTGCTCTTGCGCTTGCCCTTACGAGGGGCGCATTCAAGAGTCGGTGGTGCTGGATCTGGCACGGCGATTACTGGACGAGGGCGCTCATGAAATCTCTATTTCAGACACCATTGGCGCGGGCACCCCAAATCAAATTTTCGATTTAACTCAACCTTTAATCGCAGATTATGGCGCCGGGTCGGTAAATTTGCATGTTCATGACACGCGAGGAGCGGCTTTGGCCATGGTATGGTCAGCGTATCTGGCGGGAGTTCGGAGCTTTGACGCGTCCATCGGTGGGTTAGGGGGTTGCCCGTTCGCTCCGGGTGCAACCGGCAATGTCGCGACGGAAGACTTAGTCTACATGTTCAACCAAAGTGGTATTCGCACCAATATCAATTTTAATGCCCTTGAGCCAGCTGTGGCATTTGCGGAAAAAATCACAGCAAGCTCACTTGGCGGCAAATCGATGCAGTGGCGTCGCAGCCAGTGCTAGGCGCCGTCCATGCTTACAGCGCCCATGCTGAGCTCATTCTGGCGACCACCATCGACGGGCAATAAGACGCCAGTGATGTAAGACGCTGCGCTCGACCCCAGAAAAGCGATCGCCTCAGCGACTTCCTCGGGGTTGCCAATGCGTTTCATGGGAATCAGCGATTCCAGATATTGTTTGCTGCCTTCATCAGGAATCACGGCTTTGGTCGGTTCGGTAAGAATCGCGCCAGGAACGACGGCGTTCACCCGCACGCCTGCGGGCGCCCATTCGATTGCGGCGTTGCGGGTCATTGAGTTTACCGCTCCCTTGGCAGCGGCATAACCGGTCATGTAGGGTGTGCCAAGCTGAGCAACAACCGAGGAAACATTGACCACAGCGCCCCTGGTTTTGGCAAGATGTGGATAGGCTTCGCGCATCATGAACAAAGTACCGTCGACCGTCACAGTAAAGTTTTTGTGCCAAACGTCAGTCGGGTGTTGGTCGATTAGACTCGCCTCTAGCAGGGTCGCGTTGTTTACTAAGAGGTCCAGCTGTCCGTATTCCCGAATCACGATGCTGAATAGCGCTCTGACTTGCTCTTCGTCAGCAATATCGCAAGTCTTTGCTAAAGCGGTCCCACCCGCATTCCTAATCTGCTCGACAACCTGCAAGAGCGGCTCCTCCCGTCGCCCGCATACGACGACTTTGGCGCCTATTTTCGCTAACAACAGGGCGGTCGCTTCTCCTATACCTGTTCCGCCCCCAGAGAGCAGCACAACTTTATTCTCATAATTGACCATTTAAAAATCCCTTACAGTAAATGCATGCCGCCGTTAGCGCACAAGGTATGTCCCGTGACGTATGAGCTCTCGTCGGATGCCAAATAAAGCACCGCGTTAGCAATTTCAGACGGCTCAGCCAGGCGATTGAGCAAAACGGCCTGTGCAATTTGCGTCCGCCACTCTTGAGAAATACCTGCCATCGCGGGTGTGTCGGTTGGACCGGGAGCAACGGCATTCACCCGAATACCGCGGGCACCTAGTTCCTGCGCTAGTGCCTTGGTGAGACCCAAGATCGCGGCTTTGCTTGCGCAATAATGGGCACCACCTTCGCCGTTCAAAGCCGAGGTTGACGAAATATTGACAATCGAACCGGTTCGACTCTGCGCGCTCATGACCTTCAGGACTTCTCGGCAAAAGTAAAATGTCCCGTTGATATTGACGTTCATGACAGCTAGCCAGCCATCATCTTGCATGTCAATGGTGTGGTCAGCGTACACCGTAGGCGTTTCACCTGCGGCAAACTGGGCCGCACGCTGGGCCATGCGTTGCTGGAAAATATCGGATCCATCATTGGGCGCCATACCGATGCCTGCATTATTCACCAATACATCAATGTGCCCGTAGCGCTCAGTGACTTCGGTTACGACAGAGGCTACCTCTGTGCTGTTGCCGACATCACACGCAAGCGCCATTCCTGCTGTGACAAAGCCGTTTAGGGTCTCCTGAACACTCGCTAGGTTTAAATCTACAGCAACAACCGTTGCACCGTGTTGTGACAGCGTCGTCGCGATCGCTCGGCCGATTCCTTGCCCTGCGCCCGTGACGATCGCGATTTTTCGTTCGAGTCGACTCATGTAGTACCCTTATCATTGTTCGATGTCACCAAGACTGCAGGATTGTGGGTGTCAAGGTCTACCCTCATTTGGATGAGACGGCTCGGCGCTCCCAGCATGTGAACGATCACTTGTCATTACGCGCAGTTTATTGAAAACTGTGCGCCTTTCTGACTTGTTGCGTTTTTAATACCGCCACACCCCACAATAACAATAGCTTAGGAAAAATATTCATGCGACCACTTTTAATGCGCCTACCGAACCTAACCTCTTTTTTGTTGTTAACGCTTTTAACGCCGACAGTCATGGCTCAAAACGTCATTTTGATTATTGGTGACGGTATGGATGATCACCAAATAACGATGGCGAGGAATTACTTACACGGAGCAAAAGGACAGTTAGTACTCGACACGTTGCCCATCAGGGGCGCGGTGCAGGTCGTGACCCTAGATCACGAGGATCCGACAAAAGTGATTTACGTAGCAGATTCTGCCAACAGTGCGACCGCGATCGCTACCGGACAAATCACCAGCCGTGGACGAATTTCGACCTCGGCAGACAGCGATAGAGATTTCCAACCGGTGACAGTCGATTTAAAGCAGGCGGGTTACGCAGTTGGCATCGTCACCACCGCGAGTGTGACCGATGCGACGCCCGCTGTTTTCATGGCTAATATTGCACAACGATTTTGTGAAAATCCCGACATGATGGTGCAGGCCAAAATTGGGGGTAATTGGTATGCGGACTGTGAACAAGACCTCATTGCCAAGGGTGGGAAAGGCTCTATTTCAGAGCAAATCGCTAACTCTTCTGTAGACCTTGTATTGGGAGGAGGATCGAAACATTTTTTACCAAATGCAGAAGGTGGTGACATCACTGTTCTTCAGAAAGCACAAGCCTCTGGTTACCTATTCGTCGATAGTTTGAGCTCGCTAGAGCAGGCGGTAGCGAACAGCCAGGATCGTATATTGGGCTTATTTTCACCTAGCACAATGCCAGTACGCTGGCAGGCAACCGGCGGAGTGGCCGCCGAAGAGCCAGCGCCAAGTCTACTAAATCACGTTCATGAGTATTTAGGCGACGTGACCTTGCCTACTCCAGTGCCGTGTGAAGCCAACCCCAGCTACGGCAATACGCCCCCACTAGCGGCAATGACCGAGTCGGCAATAAAACAGTTGAGGAAGCGGTCAGAAAAAGGATTCTTTTTGATGATTGAGTCTGCGTCTATCGACAAGCAGAGTCATGCGCGCAGACCCTGTGGCCAAATTGGCGAATTACAGCAACTCGATGAGACTTTGAAAATTGCTCTAGATTTCGCAGCCACTCACCCCGACACCCTGATCCTTGTTACTGCCGACCACGGGCAGGCGGCTCAAATCATACCAAATAACAGCTTATTCAACGGCTATGGTATTCCGGTTTATACCCCCGGGCGCTTGCAGCGGTTGATCACACCCGAAGGCACGATTATGGCAATGAATTATGCAACGAATGACTTTCAGGCAGAGGAGCACACGGGTGTGAATATACCGATATTTGCAAATGAGCAGGGGCGTGATTTAGTGCCCGCGTTCATGATGCAATCTGATATCTACGATCTGATTAAAGATTACCTGTTACCTGAGTCTCAGTAAGACAGGCTTTGTGCAGCTCAGCGGTAAAAAAAAAGGGGGGCTGTTGCCCCCTACCAATTCGTCACCGATGCTATAGCTCGACGTTGTGATACACGTTTTGCACATCGTCTAGGTCATTGAGCATATCGATAAAGCGGTCGAAGGTCTCGATGTCGTCGCCTTCAAGCGTTGTTGTGTTTTGCGCAATAAACTGGATTTCGTCAACCTCATACTCGACATCGCCTAAAGCATCCGAGAGCGCTTTTTTTGCCTTGAACGAATCGGTATGCGGGGCGAATACGGTCAACATTCCGTCTTCGTTTTCAATGTCGGAGACATCCACATCAGCCAACAAGAGGGCTTCGAGCACACTTTCTTCGTCGTCACTCGCAAATTTTAGAATGCACAGATGGTCGAACATGTGGCTAACCGCACCTTGCGAACCAATTTTCGACTTGGTTTTGGTAAAACAAAACCGTACATCGCCAAAGGTTCGGTTGGGGTTATCGGTGAGGCATTCGATTATCACCATGCAGTTACCGGGGCCGTAGCCCTCGTAGCGAGCCACCTCGAAGTTCTCTCCTGCGCCGCCTTTGGCTTTGTCGATCGCCTTATCAATGACGTGCGCTGGAACTTGGTCTTTTTTAGCGCGATCAATGATGCCGCGCAGTGCCAAGTTACCGTGAGGATCGGTGCCGCCCGACTTAGCTGACACATAAATCTCGCGGGCGTACTTACTGTAAACCTTGGCCTTTTGGTCCGAGGTTTTCGCCATAGATTCTTTACGGTTCTGATAAGCTCTGCCCATAGTGGTATCCGTGCTGATTGATCGTGAGCAATATGGCGGTGAGGGAGGGATTCGAACCCTCGGTACGTTTCCGTACACACACTTTCCAGGCGTGCGCCTTCGACCACTCGGCCACCTCACCAGCGGCGCGAAGTCTATCAGACTTTCGCAGTTTAGGTCACCTATGGAATGCAAAAAGGCGTGGGATTAGGGTAGGTGGTTTCGCTAGCAAGCGAGCGTGTAGCTTCGACCACTCGGCCACCTCACCAGAGACGTTGTAAGCCGACGTTCTTGGTAGAGTGTTTAACGAGACCAGCCAAAAATACTTATGCTCTAGCTGGAAACGCGGTATGATTTTAGCTGGATTTAGTCAATCATGGGTCTAATCATGGCTGCAAAGACAACAACCAAAGAAGCGTTGCAAGCGCTGCGTCGACTGCTGAGCGATCCAGAGGCCACTGATGAAGTCTTTACCGTCATTCGTGGATTCAGCGGCAATAGCTTTGAAAAGGAGTTTCAGCGCTTTGTTCGGTCTGAATCGGGTCAGCAAATTCTAGCAAACAAACAAGAGTTGCTGGACGTCCTAAAATCAGACTTATCTCAACACCCGGCCAATTCGCTTGGGGGCACATACTCGCGATTCTTGCGCCTTGAAGGCCTATCGGCTGATGGTTTAGTAGATGCATCCGATCCCACCCAAGAAGTGTTTGATGAACCTATGCGCGCTAAGTTCGGTCGACGTCAACGCGATCAGCACGACCTATGGCACACGGTGACCCAGTACGGTAGAGATGAACTAGGCGAGTTGTGTCTGCTGGCCTTTACCTACGCACAAACCGGGAACCGAGGCATAGGGCTTATCGTTTTTTTTGGCACCCTAAAGTACCGTAAACTGATCGGGAATAAGGTGTTCAAAGCCGTAAGAGAGGGCTACCGAAATGGCAAGCGCTGCGCGTGGTTACCTGGTGCGGTTTGGGAGGAGTTGTTGGCACGGCCGATCGAAGAGGTCAGGCAACAACTTAAACTGCCCGAACCCACAACTTACTGGGCATGTCGAGGCGGCGAACGATTCTCCTCTCTACAGCCCATCTAAGCGCAAGCCTACGCTACGCTAATCGCCTTCGAAGAGCGCTTTGAAACGGGCGCCGTTTTTAATGTAATGCTCGGTCCCCATGCGTACCATAGCAATTTGCTCATCACTCAGAGTGCGTTTCACTTTTGCTGGCGCACCGACAACGAGTGAATTGTCTGGTATCTCCATTCCCTCAGGTACGAGCGCATTTGCACCAATAATGCAGTTTTTTCCAATTTTCGCACCGTTCAACACGACCGCATTGATTCCGATAAGCGAGCCAGACCCAATTGTGCAGCCGTGAATCGTGGCGTGGTGACCGACCGTAACATACTCACCAATATCAGCTTTAAAGCCCATATCGGCGTGCACCATAGCCAAATCCTGCACATTGGCACCTTTACGCACGATGATGTCCTCGACATCTCCACGAAGCACACACTGAAACCAAACGCTGGCGTCCTCGGCTATAGCAACTTTCCCTATGATGGTTGCATTGGGCGCGACAAATGCGTTGTCAGCGATAAGAGGGGTACTGCCGTTGAAGGGTATAATCATCATCTTTCCTTAGAGTTCATTCGGCAGTGTTCGTCTGCCAGTTCAAGTTCAAATGTCGTGTGGTGAATGTTGAAAGGTTTTAGCAACGCGCTTATCTCTTGCTTAACAGGGATATGACTCGCCGT
>NZ_CBFHWH010000043.1:0-15597 GCF_965659035.1 Aequoribacter sp.
TGAACAGATTCAAGCGCCGGCAACGTCACGCAAATATCCTCGATAACAAACTGCGCGTAGTGTAACACGCTGTATCCCAAGGTCGCGCCTAATCATTTTGGGGCACTCGCTCGCACCAGCTTTGTGCCAACGGCATCGCTATGGTGCAAGACGCACAGCAGAACATCTTGAGACAACACCTATATTTTTATTAAAAACAACGGCTTGCATTTTACATGCTGTTTGGCATGGAAAATGCAGTACGGTACACAGCACTAAACCAAGGAGCCAGTCGTGGAACTTTTGCTGTTTAAAACATTGTGGGGACACCCCGGTACTCCCAACAGCGGCGGCGATCTTGCCGTGGCCGCTGGCTTTGACGGTATTGAAGCACCAGCCGTTGGCCCACAAGGACATTTGGCCGAGTTGGAATACACCCTAGACGCGAATGGGCTCGAGTGGATTCAAGAAATTTGCACGGCCGGAAGTTACGTGCCCGAACGACACGCGACAGTACGAGAGCACCTTAAAGATCTAGAAGCCCAAATTCGACTGGGTGCCGCAATACAACCTCGTTTTATTAACGTCATGGGGGGTTGCGATGCGTGGCGGATTGCGCAAAGTGTCGCATTTTTTAAAGACGCGCTAGAACTCGGTGAAAAATACGGCGTGCAACTCAGCTTCGAGACACACCGAGGACGCAGCATGTACTGCCCGTGGAATACAGTAGACATATTAGAGCAAGTCCCGGAAATGCGGATTACCTGCGATTTTAGTCATTGGGTGGTCGTCGCAGAACGTTTGATGGACAGCGAGTGGGATGCCATTACCTTAGCGGCGGAACACGCTCACCACATCCACAGCCGTGTTGGCTACGATCAAGGTCCCCAAGTGCCACACCCGGGCGCGCCAGAATACGCCGAGTGCTTAGCGAGCCATCAGCGCTGCTGGGAGGCAATATGGCAAGCACAGGTCCGCAGAGGCTATTCCCAGACGACCATGACCCCCGAATTTGGACCCGATGGCTACTTACATCACTTGCCGTTTACCAATGCACCCATTGCCGACTTATGGGACCTCAATCGCTGGATTGGGGCAACAGAACAAGAGCACTTTGCTCAGGTCATGAATTCATAGGAGGTTGAAGTGGCCAAAGTGACTTTACGCGACCCTCAAGGCTGGTACTACACAGCTGGCGCTCTTGCTTACATCTGCGTGATGTACGCCCTGGGATGGTGGGCTATTTTTCAAGAATCGATAGCCCTGAACACCCTCGGTGTCATGGCGCTCGCGCACAGCATGATCATTGCGTCGTACTTATTGCACGATTGCGGACACAATGCCGTCTTCGTAAACGCCGCACACAACACCAACCTTGGGTATTTTTTGAATGCCATTGCTGGCAGCAACTATGGCCGCTATGAAGATATCCGCTACAAGCACATGCGTCATCATGTCGACAATTGCGACCCCGTCAGCTTCGATTACCGGACCTTTTTGCGTTCCCACCCACTGTTAGAACGCATCGTTTTTGCGCTTGAGTGGGCTTACATTCCGGCGGTCGAATTCATGATGCACGCAATGCTGATTCTGGCGCCTTGGGTGTTCCCATCTAAAGCCGCACAAAAGGCTCGCGTATTACGAGTGGTGCTCGTGCGGGGTGCTCTTTTGATCGGAGTGGGGATCCTAAGCCTCAAAGCCCTACTGCTGTACGCACTCAGCCAAATCCTATTGCTTACCGTCTTGCGTTTCATGGATTGCTACCAGCATAACTACGAGGTCGTCTTTAACTTAGACGATAAAGATGCCAAGTTCCCCCATCGAGGTGACGCCCAATTTGAACAAGCAAATACCTACACCAACTTAATCAGCCATCGGTGGCCCATATTAAACGCCTTGGTATTAAATTTTTGCTACCACAATGCGCACCACGAAAAGCCAATTCTCGGGTGGCATCGACTACCGGCTCTACATCGCGAGATGGGCGAAAGCCCCGCTCAAACGCTCACATTTTGGGATCAGTGCCGCTGTTTTCATAAGCATCGATTGGGGCGAATTTACGCCGAGGAATACGGCAACGACGAGGTGCAGCAGTCCGTACAACAGGGGCGCGCGGTTGGGGTCAACGCGCTGAGCTTCTTGACAGCCTTTTAGCGAGACAGCCATGACAACAGCCACCGAAAAATCCAAACCACCGCGTTTCGGCAACGCAGTGCTTATGGGTCGCCTAAGCACCTTCGGACTCGGGTTGTTGGGGTGGCTCTTGTTTTTGGGCGCTTGGTATTGGGCCGCAGAGGCGGATATTGCGCCGGACCGCTTATTCCCGGGACCGGACACAGTGATCGCAAGTCTTTATGAGCTGCTGGTAGAAAAGAATTTCGCCGCTGATATTTGGGCGAGCACGAAACGCATTCTGACCAGCTTTGCGATTGCCATTGCGATCGCGCTTCCTCTAGGGCTTTTAATGGGCGCACTCAAAGTCGTAGATCAAGTGCTCAGCCCGCTTGCAGGCGCTTTTCGTTACCTGCCTGCTCCCGCCTTTATCCCTTTGTTACTGATGTGGCTAGGCACCGGCGAAGCGCAAAAAATTGCGCTGCTGGTGATTGGTGTTATTTTTTTCTTGATCATCATGATTGCAGATACGACTCGGCAGGTGCCCAAGGTATTCCTCGAGACTGCGAAAACGCTGGGGCTTCCTAACTACAAAATTCTGTGGTCTGTAATCTTTCGTTATTCATTACCCGCCTATATCGACCTATTCCGCCAAATGCTCGCCGTCAGCTGGACCTATCTGGTGATCGCAGAGATCGTTGCGGCGACTGATGGGATCGGCGCCATGATGATGCGCGCAAAACGGTTTGTGCACGTCGACGACATCATGGCCGGCATTTTAGTGATTGGCATTTTGGGACTGTTATTCGATGCCTTATTCAGGCTCCTGCATCGCTTAGCTTTCCCTTATCTCCACCAACGATGACATCGTAAACTCGAAAGGAGTAGTTGTATGAAATATCTGTTAAGCGTCTTAGGCTTTATTGTGGCACTGACCGGCGTGCCGGCAACAGCGTCCGAACCCGTTAAGTTGTCTCTTTTTTCTTGGCCAGGCTACGGATTTTGGTTTATCGCCAAAGAAAAGGGGCTCACCGAAGGGTTAGAACTCGACATCAGCATTATTGAAGATCCCTATCAAAGTTTTGGTCTCATGACGGCCGGTGCCTTGCATGCGACTTCCAGTACGGCCGAATACGGGCCCATTGCAGCGGATAAAGACGTCGGCATTAAACTTGTGACTTACACCAACCCATCGTACGGCACCGATAAAATCATCTTGGCCCCAGGTATTACCGCAGCCGAGCAGCTAAAAGGTGAAACGGTGGCCGTGCTCGAAGGCGGCCTCACTCAAATCTTCATGGCCGAGTGGTTAACCGATAACGGCGTCGACATCTCGGAAGTGAACTTCACCAACCTAATCATGGACGATGCCGTAGGTGCGATGGTTGGAGGCACGGCGGCGGCAGCTGAATTCTGGGAGCCCTTTGGTTCGCAAGTGCTTGAGGCCATGCCGGAAGCGACGGTCGCGGCTGATTCGACTCAGGAAAAGTACATCACCACTGCCCTTCTAGGTGACGCCTTATATATGGCAACCGAATTCTTGGAGTCTCGACCTGAGGATGCAGCAAAGCTGACGCGCGCCTACTTTAATGCAGTGGATTTCTGGAAAGCGAACCCGACCGAGGGCAATAAAATCATTGCCAAAGGCCTCAATTTTAATGTCGCCGACGTCGAGCAAGTACTGGGTAAGGACGGCGAAATTCTCAAGGGTGGTATTTTTGTCTTTGACCGTGAACAAGCGGCCATCTTCATGGGGCTAAAGCCGGGCACATTACC
Organism: Aequoribacter sp.; assembly: GCF_965659035.1. Taxonomy (NCBI): domain Bacteria; kingdom Pseudomonadati; phylum Pseudomonadota; class Gammaproteobacteria; order Cellvibrionales; family Halieaceae; genus Aequoribacter; species Aequoribacter sp. The sequence goes on from NZ_CBFHWH010000043.1 coordinate 3,868, forward strand.
TCTGAACATCGCTAGCGATGGCATGAAGGCACACTGGGACATCACCACCGATTGGTGGCTCAAATTCGGCTTTATCGATAAGCGTATGCCAATGGAAGCGGGCGTCGATACCACCCCCTTGGCAAAGGCCTTGTAATGACGACGGTAACCTCTAAGCCCGAGACCTCTGTGTCCGGGCTTTACGTTGATTCGGTGCACAAGCAATTTAGACTGCGAGACGGTACCGAGTTCACGGCGCTTAAGAATATCTCGCTGAATTTAGAAGACAACCAAATCGGCGTTTTGCTGGGGCCTTCGGGCTGCGGCAAGTCGACGCTTTTGCGCATGATTGCCGGGCTTGAGTCGATCGAGGAGGGTACAATACGTTTGAACGGGCGCGTCATTCGCGGCGCTGGGGCGGATCGAGCTATGGTGTTTCAGTCCTACAGTTCGTTCCCATGGTTGAGTGTTCGCGACAACGTAGCCTTCGGCTTAAAGGGTCGAGGCGAGGCTCTGAGCTTGCGCGAAGGGGTCGTAGATTACTATATCGATGCGGTAAAACTTACAGCCTTCGCGAATGCTTACCCCCACCAGTTAAGTGGTGGTATGCAACAGCGAGTCGCCATAGCAAGAACCTTAGCGAGCAACCCCGAGTTACTGTTAATGGACGAACCCTTTGGCGCGCTCGACCCAGAAACTCGCTGGCAAATGCAGGCCTTGCTGCTCGATATTGTCCGCAAAGAAAAAACAACGGTTTTGATGGTGTCGCACGATATCGAAGAAGCGCTGTACTTGGGTGACGTGATCTTTTTTATGGGCACGAAGCCCGGGCGTGTTTGCGATGTGATAAGGCCCAACATTGAACGTAACGGTCAAGACAGAGACGCCCTACTAGAGCTTGATCGGTACCGTGAATTAGAACGTGAAATTCGGGCGAAGATGCGTTCACAAGCGCTGGAGCTGGTGGCTTAGACCGCCTTTAACATCTCTTCTAAGCGAGCGACAACGCTCGCCTTGTGCGTTGCCAAATCCAGAATATCGGGGTTAAACAACCAGCTCTGCGTCAGACCCATGAGATAGGCGTACATCGACACGGCGGCCACATCTGCAGGCGTTGCGAAGGTCGTTGAGCCTGAACTTTCGCGATATGCAACGACCAGCTTCTTAAAGTTAGCAACCAGCGATTGCGTAAGCGCGCGTTCACGCTCAATAGTCGAGGCCATTTCCTCGGTAAACTCTGTTTTGTTCAAGAAAATTTCGAACGACTGGCGGAAGTAATGGTCACTAATTAATAAGCCAAGCCACTCGTCGGCAAAGGAGCGCGCGGTAGCAATTGGGTCGTTTAGATCGAGGTCGGATACCACTAAGGCCTCTAGCGGCCGTTGTGAATACGCCAGAATTTCTTCAAACAACTCTTGCTTGTTCGCAAAGTGCCAATAAATAGGACCGCGACTGCAGCCTGCCTCTTCAGCGATAGCACGAAAGGTTGTGCCACTGTAGCCACGGGTCGAAAACAAACGAAGCGCCGCATCGATCACGCTTTGACGTGTTTTTGCGGCGTCTTCTTTGGTTCTTCGCATCAGTGGGCTCCACGTAAAACGCTAGTGTAACTGCGTGTCACCAAGCCCACAAACGCTAGCCAAACAATCGCAGGTAACGATCGAGCTCCCACTGCGATACCGTGTTGTGATAACTCTCCCATTCCGCGCGCTTAAATTGTGTAAATGAGTTAAACATAGCGTCACCAAACACTTTAGGCGCTAGCTCATCCGCGGCAAAGGACTCGATAGCTTCCGATAAATTTTTTGGCAAACATTCAATCCCCGCCGCGGTAATATCGGCATCACTGTAGTTGTACATGTTTTCGCGATGCGGCTCGCCTGGATCAATTTGTTCGCGAATACCCTCCAGACCCGCAGCCAGCATTAGCGCGGCCCCGAGATAAGGGTTGCAGGCAATGTCTGGCGCTCGGCACTCGACGCGCCCACCCGCACTGGGTATACGCAACATATTGGTTCGGTTGTTGTTGCCGTAACAGCAAAATACTGGAGCCCAGGTTGAACCGGACATACTGCCTTGACGCACCAAGCGTTTATAGGAGTTAACCGTTGGGGCGACAACTGCCGAAATGGCTTTAGCGTGACGCAGTACACCACCAATAAAGTAGTAGGCTAACTCTGACACTCCCGCATCGTAGCGATCGGTAACGGCACTTGGCTCAAACAAATTTTTCCCGGTATTAATATCCGCTAACGACATATTGTAGTGGGCGCCACTGCCGGTGCGATTGGCAAAAGGCTTGGGCATAAAGCTCGCAAAGGCGCCGTGCTTGCGCGAAATTTCATTGGCGAGCATTCGAAAGAAAATCAAGCGATCAGACATTGTGAGTGCATTGCTGTAGCCAAAGTCGATTTCAAATTGGCCGTTGGCATCTTCATGGTCAAACGAATAAACACCCCAGCCTAAATCGGTCATGGCCTGAACTAACTCATCAATAATGGGTAGGTTATCCATCATGATGGGCACGTCGTAGCAGGGCTTTCCCATACTGTCGCGATCCGAGTAGGGTACGGGCTTACCCTGATCGTCGGGGCGCAACACAAAAAATTCCGTCTCAATACCTAAGTTAAAGATGAACCCCATGTCCGCAGCTTCAGCCAACTGCCGCTTTAAAATATTACGGGAACAGGCTTCAAAGGGGGTGCCATTTAAGTGCAAGTCGCTCGGGAACCAGGCCAGCTCTTTGTTCCACGGACAAATCATCATGCCAGCGCCATCTGGCATAGCGGCCACTTCATCATCTGAAATATCTTGTGGCACACCGTCTAGAGCGGCCCCGGTAAATAGCTCAGACCCTTTAAACATTTGTCCAAAGTGGTTTAAGGGAACAAACTTACCTTTACTTGCGCCGTGCACATCGACATAGCTTGCAATACCGTATTTTACCGACTCCGCTTCGCAGATTTTTTTCACTTCGCTGACATCCATTGTTGAGCTCCTTAAATGGGAATAAAACTTGCTTGGTCTATCTCATCCAAGAAACATGCCAAGTTGTATATTTAATTTAAAAAGCCACGGGGCGAGGAGAATATGTGATGAAATCAACCAGTTGGCACGAAAACACCTTTGATCTTGGCGACTTTGAACTTGTCTCTGGTCAGATTTTAAAAAGCGCCAAACTGCGTTACTTCCAAATTGGTGCACTCAACGCACCAAAAAATAACTTAGTGATTCTGCCGACCTATTACGGGGGTACCGCTAAAGGCGTCATGCCATGGGTAGACCAACAAAGTTCGCCGCTAGACCCGAATCGTTATTGCATCGTCATTCCCTGCTTGTTTGGCGCGGGTCAATCGAGCTCGCCGTCCTGTGCACATCCGACACAAACTGGCGCCAACTTCCCTTTGATTGATATCGCCGACAATGTGCATGCCCAAGGGCAACTAGTGGAACGCGTGTTTGACAATGCCGAGATTTGTTTAGTCTTGGGGTGGTCCATGGGCGGGCTACAGGCCTTGCACTGGGCGGCACTGTACCCAGAGCGGATCAGGAGCGCGGTTGCAGTCTGTGCCACGGCAAAATGTTACCCTCATAACCAGTTATTTTTAGACAGCGTCACAACCGCCTTGGCAACCGACCCTGTTTTTGCCGATGGACACTACAGCCAAGTACCCCACGCGGGCCTGATAGCGTTTGCTCGCATCTATCTTACCTGGGCTTATAGCCAGGCATTTTTCCGAGATAGCCTGTATCACGCGCTCGGGTTTGACTCGATACAAGATCTACAATCGTTTTGGGAGCAAGACCACCTGCAACAAGACGCCAATGATCTCGTTGCGGTCGCAAAAACCTGGCGCAGCGCCAATGTCTTTCGCTATCTGGGGGACGAGCCTGCCTTGAAAGTGCCTACCATCATGCTGCCGAGCCGAACCGATCTCTACTTTACTGAAGCCGATGCGCGCAGTGACGCGCAGAGTCTAGGTGCTGAGTTTCAGGTCATCGACAGTGACTTTGGCCACATAGCCGGCGGACCCGGGCGCCTAGAATCTGAAACTCAGCAGGTTTTCAGAGCCGTGCGCGATGCTCTGTGTCTGTGACTGGCTGTAGCGATTTATGCATACTGGCTCTATAAGTTTTGGCCGCATGTCGGATAAGTTACGCGTTTTACTGTGCGTGAGTTTGAACCAATGAATACGATGCTCTCTGCAACGACTGCCGCCAACGACGATATTATCGCGACCGACAAAGCGACCGTATGGCACCACCTGACCCAACACCAACAATGGGAAGAGAAAGACCCCATCGTCATATCAAAGGGTGTTGGCATGCGGGTAACCGACGTCAAGGGCAAGTCTTACCTCGACGCAACCTCAGGCGGCGTATGGTGTGTCAACTTAGGTTTTGGCCGTGAGCGTATCGCTGATGCGGTGCGCCAGCAACTGATCGACCTCTGCTATTTTGCAGGTAGCTACGCCACTGAACCAGGCGCCGAGTTCGCGCAGAAACTGCTCTCAAAAATGCCAGGACTTGGACGTGTTTATTTCTCAAGCTCGGGTTCTGAAGCGAACGAAAAAGGCTACAAAATGGTTCGCCAACTCGCGCACATGAACGGCGACGGCACCAAACATAAAATTATTTACCGCGACCGGGATTACCACGGCACGACAATTGGTGCGTTAAGCTCAACTGGGCACGAACAGCGTGTGGCTCAATACGGTCCTTTTGCCCCAGGCTTTTCCTCGTTCTCGCACTGTTTGTGCTACCGCTGCCCTTTCGGCAAAACCTATGGCTCATGCAACATCGAGTGCGCACGCGATCTCGAAACAGCGATCCTTCGTGAAGGCCCTGATTCAGTCGGTGCCGTGGTACTCGAACCTATCACGGCGGGCGGTGGTGTTATCCCCCCACCACCTGAATACTTCCCAATCATCCAGGAAATTTGCCAGCGCTATGGCGTTCTTATCCATATCGACGAAGTGGTCTGCGGCTTGGGCCGAACAGGCGAATGGTTTGGCTATCAGCACTACGATGTAAAGCCCGATATCGTCACCATGGCAAAAGGTGTCGCCAGTGGTTACGCTGCTATTTCATGCACCGTCACCACCGAGGCCTTGTTTAACGAATTTAAACGCGCCGACGGCAATCCCTTAAACTACTTCCGCGACATCAGCACCTTCGGTGGTTGCACATCGGGCCCAGTGGCAGGTATTGAAACACTCGCGATTTTGGAAGAAGAAAACCTCATTCAAAACACGCGTGATATGGGCGACTACCTGATGGATCAGCTGTATGCCCTACAAGAAAAACACGCGGTCATCGGTGATGTGCGCGGCAAAGGGCTATTCGTGGGCATCGAATTGGTCACCGATCGCGCCACAAAAACACCTGCGTCAGAAGCTCAAACGGGGCAAGTCGCTGGACACTGCCTAGAGCATGGTGTGATGATAGGCCGCACCAATCGCAGCTTCAGCGACCTGAATAACACGCTGTACTTAAGCCCAGCTCTCATCACGACCAAAACTGAGCTCGACGAAATTGTGAGCGCGATTGATGCTGGGTTGAGTGCGGTATTCAAACAATAAGGGACTGTGTTGTCTGTTCTTAAAAAAGTCAGTCAGTTTTACCCCGGTACGGCGGCGGTCGTTTTAATCGCGATCGCCAGCCAGTTTCTAGCCACTAACTACGGCGCTCCGGTTCTCGTGTTTGCCCTGCTATTGGGCATGGCGATGAACTTTCTGTATCGACAAGAGCACACTAAAGCGGGCGTTGACCTGTGCGCGACACAAGTTTTAAGAGCGGGCGTCGCAATGTTGGGCGCAGGTATTGCAGTTAGCGATATCGCTGCCATTGGCTTTGCTGGCGTGGGTGTGCTGATCGGCGGCATGTTCTTCACGATCGCGATTGGACCGGTACTTGCACGAATGCTCGGTCTCAAACGCGACATGGGCCTGCTGTCCGGCGGCGCAGTTGCTATTTGCGGCGTGTCCGCCGCTCTTACACTCTCTTCCGTGATGCCCAAAAACGAAGAGCAATCGAAGTTTACTCTGCTGACCGTCATCATGGTGACCACCATCGGTGCCATCGCCATGGTAACCTACCCCATAGCCGTTCAAGTTTTAGAACTAACACCCCAGCAAGCAGGTTACTTTTTGGGTGGCGCTATCCACGACGTATCGCACGTTGCCGGCGCTGGCTTTGCTTTATCTGAGGCGATTGGCGTAGAAGCCATGACCGTGAAGATGGTTCGGGTCGCTATGCTCATTCCTATCGCGTGGTGTTTCTTACTGTTATTTAACCGCGAAGGTGGCAGCGGTCAATCGCTGAAGCCGCCTGGCTTTTTGTTGTTGTTCATCGCGTTAGCAACCGTTAACAGCTTTGGGTTCATTCCCGCGGCTTGGTCAAGCGCGCTCACGAGCTTATCTAAGTTAAGTTTTCTGTTGGCGATTGTGGCACTCGGCATCAAGACCGAGCTCAGCGGCCTTATCAGTCATGGCTGGCGCCCTGTCGCGCTAGTTTTACTACAAAGTGTGTTCCTAGGTGCAACGATGTTACTCTGGGCCGTATTCGCTATGTAAAACAACAAGAGGGGACTTGCACCAATGGCAAAAATCAGTACCAAACACAGCGTAAAACATTTTTTACTCAGCGGCCTGCTACTGATGTTGTCCCCCGCCAGCGCTCTGGCCAGCATCGACCAAGCGATTAACGAGGCCGTAGCGCCGGCGACGGCTTTAATCTCCAGTATTATTTTTTACTCGGTAACACTCGGTGGCGCTAAGGTGCCATTAGTCGTTGTCTGGCTTTTGGTCGCCGCTGTTTTCTTCACGGTTTACTTCCGCTTTTTAAACTTCTCGGGCTTTAAACACGCTATTGATATCGTACGAGGCCTTAACCATAACCCCAAAGCACCGGGCGAAGTAACTCACTTTCAAGCGCTCACCACGGCGGTATCGGGTACCGTTGGTATTGGTAATATCGGTGGCGTTGCCGTCGCCATTAGTATGGGGGGCCCCGGCGCCACTTTTTGGCTCATTGTTGCCGGCCTCCTGGGCATGTCGACCAAATTTATCGAATGCACGCTGGGCACGATTTACCGTAAACACAATCCTGATGGCTCGGTTTCGGGCGGCCCAATGTACTACCTCGAACAAGGCTTTCTAGAAAAAGGGCTACCCAATTTAGGCAAGTTTTTGGGTCAATTCTATGCGCTGGGCATCGTCATTGGTTGCCTAGGTATAGGCAACATGTTCCAAGCTAACCAAGCCTACCTCCAGTTTGTCACAGTCACCGGTGGCGACAGTAGCTTCTTCGCCGGAAAAGGATGGCTGGTGGGTCTGGTCATGGCGATTATTGTTGGCTTGGTGATCATTGGCGGCATTAAAAGTATCGCGCGTGTTACCAGTAAACTCGTACCCTTCATGGCGGTGTTTTACTCTCTCAGCGCTTTAGTCATTATTTTGATGAATGCCGAAGCCCTGCCCTTTGCCTTTAACGCTATTATCGAGGGCGCCTTCAGCCCCGAGGGCGTCGCCGGCGGCATGTTAGGGGTTATTGTCATTGGCGTACAACGCGCTGTGTTTTCCAACGAGGCCGGTATCGGTTCAGCTCCTATCGCGCATTCTGCGGTACAAACGAAAGAGCCCATTACCCAGGGTTACGTTTCGATGCTAGAACCCTTTATCGACACTGTCGTTATTTGCACCTTAACGGCGCTCGTCATTGTGACCACGTTTTACTACGACCCCAGCTTCAACGCCGGTCTTGATGGCATTGGTATGACCTCGGCAGCATTCGAACGCAACATTGGCTGGTCACCGCTGCTCATCGCCTTTGCTGGTATGTTATTTGCCTTTTCAACGATGATTGCTTGGGCCTATTACGGTTTAAAGGGCTTTACCTATTTGATGGGTGAGCACGCCTGGGCGTCCAACCTATTCAAACTGGTATTTTGCTTCTTTATCGTCGTCGGCTGTAGTATTCCGCTGACGGCAGTATTGGATTTTTCAGATGCACTGGTCTTCTTGATTTGCGTGCCCAATATCATCGGGCTGTATGTTCTAGCGCCTGTCGCCAAGCAAGCGCTACAAGCCTATAATCAAAAGGTACGTAACCAAGCTTAAGCCGCCCCTCAGCGGGGCCGCAACAGAGTAGCAAGCGCATGAGTAGCGAATTACTGCTGCAGTTGGACCCCGATTCCAAGGACAGTTTACAAACACAAATCGTGGCCCAACTGTCTTTGGCCATTGCCAAAGGTACTATTCCTTTGAATTCACCCATGCCTTCGTCTAGGCACCTGGCACTGCAATTAGGTGTCGGGCGCAATACTGTCATGCTGGCCTACCAGCGGCTTTTGGATGACGGTCTCATTGTGACCCACCCCCGCCGAGGCTACTTTGTAAACCCGGACGTCGAGCGCACTCGCATTCTCGAACGTTATCAGGATAGAGAACACGGTCACAACATTGACTGGAACACCCGCCTGGCCGAAAAGCCCTCGCAGTGGCAAGCTCTGCGCAAACCCAAAGATTGGCAGCTCGCCCCCTACCCCTTTGTATATGGGCAAATGAGCGCCGATGTATTTCCAATTCAACATTGGCGTGAGTGCGCGCGGGATGCAGTCTCGGTGCGAGCGATCAAATCTTGGGCGGTCGATCGCATCGATCACGACGAACCTCTGCTGTTAGAGCAAATTCGCACCCGACTATTACCTAAACGCGGGATTTTTGTGGAAGACCGGGCCATTATGTTAACGGTCGGCGCTCAACACGCGCTTTACATGATTGCTGAGCTGTTGTGGCGTAAGGCAGCGGTGTCCGTGGGTATCGAGAATCCTGGCTATTCAGATCTGCGGAGGTTAATCGAGCGGGTAGGCGCACACGCAAAACCGCTGGCTGTCGATTCGGATGGGCTCATCACTGACGCACAGCTTAACGACTGCGACTACGTCTGCGTGACCCCAAGCCACCAATCGCCCACCACCGTTACGCTACCACACGCGCGGCGGCAAGAGCTGCTGCACAGTGCGTCACAGCACGACTTTGTGGTTATCGAGGACGATTACGAGAGTGAATTTAACTTTCACACCCGACCAGAACCCGCGCTTAAAAGTATGGATACTGAGGGGCGGGTCATTTACGTGGGTAGCGTCTCTAAAACCTTAGCGCCTGGATTGCGTATGGGCTATATCGTAGCCAGCCCCGAGCTCATCGAAGAGCTTCGCGGCCTACGTCGCCTCATGCTCCGACACCCAGCGGCGAATAACCAACTCTCGGTGGCCTTGTTCTTGGCGCGAGGCTACCACGACGCCTTAGTGAGCAAGTTATTCAAGATTTATCAAAAACGCCGAGCATTGCTCGTGACCTGTTTAGAGCAAGAGCTGCCCGAGCTCCAAATTCAAGCATCTCTGGGTGGCTCGGCGCTTTGGATTAAAGCACCCGACTCAATCGACACCGAGCAGCTAGCGCTAAAAGCCAAAGAGCTGGGGGTGATCGTCGAACCCGGCGCCATTCATTTTGCGCAACCAAAGCCGCCCAAAAACTTTTTGCGGATGGGCTTTTCCGCCATTGGTGAAGGGTCAATAGCCGAGGGCGTCATCGCCCTTCGCCGAGCCTACCAAAACCTGTAAACATCTGGCGCACAGCAAACTCAGAATCTGGCTCTATTAAATCCCGACAAAAAACCCTAGCATTGCGTCTCTTTCATAACTCTAAGGTGAGCAAGCTATGCCTCGTATGACCCCCAGTGAAGCCTTTGTCGAAACACTCGTCGCCCAAGGCGTCAAAAAGATTTTCGGTATTATGGGTTCAGCCTTCATGGATGCCATGGACATTTTTGCCCCTGCCGGTATCGAGTTAATCCCTGTCGTGCACGAGCAAGGCGCTGCGCACATGGCTGATGGATACTCGCGCGCAAGCGGACGCCACGGTGTCGTCATTGGCCAAAACGGCCCCGGTATTTCAAACTGTGTCACCGGTATTGCCGCGGCGTACTGGGCGCATTCACCGGTGGTGATGATCACGCCAGAGGCGGGCACCATGACCATGGGCTTCGGCGGCTTCCAAGAGTGCCACCAGCTACCGATGTTCCAAGAATTCACCAAGTACCAAGGCCACGTAAATAACCCCAACCGTATCGCAGAGTACACCTCTCGCTGCTTTGATCGCGCCTTGTCAGAGATTGGCCCCACACAGCTGAATATTCCACGCGATTACTTTTACGGCGATATCAATGTCGAAATTCCACAGCCTATGCGCCTAGACCGTGGCCCAGGTGGCGACCAGAGCCTCAATGAAGCAGTAGAACTGCTAAAAACTGCTGAGTTCCCCGTGATCGTATCGGGTGGTGGTGTGGTGATGTCCGACGGTGTTGAGGAAGTCAAAGCGATTGCAGAGTTCTTGGGCGCACCGGTTGTGAACAGCTACCAGCACAACGACTCATTCCCCGCTAGCCACCCTCTTTGGTGTGGCCCACTGGGTTACCAAGGTTCGAAAGCCGGCATGAAGCTGATTTCCAGAGCCGACGTTGTGTTGGTCATTGGCTCGCGTCTTGGCCCCTTTGGCACCCTGCCTCAGCACGGTTTAGACTACTGGCCCAAAGAAGCCAAAATCATTCAAATCGACGCCGACCACAAGATGCTTGGTTTGGTTAAGAAAATTTCTGTCGGTATTTGCGGTGACGCCAAAGCAGCCTCTGTTGCTCTGACCCAGCGCCTGCAGGGTCAAACATTGGCGTGTCACGCCAATAAAGACGCTCGCGCAGCCGAAATCGCAGCCGAAAAAGCTGCGTGGGAAACAGAGCTGGATGAATGGACGCACGAGCGCGACCCTTACAGCTTAGACGTTATTGCCGAAGCGGAAGCCGAAGAAGGCAACTGGTTGCACCCCCGCCAAGTACTGCGCGAACTTGAAAAAGCCATGCCAGCAGATGTCATGGTCTCTACCGATATCGGTAATATCAACTCGGTGGCACACAGCTACCTGCGTTTTGAGCGCCCACGCAGCTTCTTTGCGCCCATGAGCTTTGGTAACTGCGGTTACGCGCTACCGACGATTATCGGCGCCAAAGCCGCCGCGCCTGAGCGTCCTGCAGTAGCCTACGCCGGTGACGGTGCTTGGGGTATGAGCATGTCTGAAATCATGACTGCTGTGCGTCACGATATCCCTGTCACCGCCGTGGTATTCCATAACCGCGATTGGGGTGCTGAGAAGAAAAACCAGGTCGAATTCTACAACCGTCGCTTTGTCGCAGCAGAACTGGTCAGCGAATCGTGGGCTGGTATTGCACAGGCCATGGGTGCAGAAGGTGAGCGTGTTGACACCCTAGACCAAGTGGGTCCCGCGCTGCAACGCGCCATCGATCGCCAGATGAACGAAGGCAAAACCACCGTCATTGAAGTGATGTGTACGCGCGAGTTAGGCGACCCCTTCCGCCGTGATGCCTTGTCAAAACCTGTACGTTACCTAGAAAAATACAAAGACTACGTATAAGGCCTTTAAAGCCCCGCACTCGCGGGGCTTTGCTTTAACGGCAGCGCGTTGCCAAACTCAATTCTTGCAAATAAGAGGTTAGCTTGTGACTGATACCGACGAAAAAATTCGCGTGTTCCGTGGCCTTAAAGGCGTCTATTTCGATCGTTCGCCAACCACGCACATCGACGGCCGCAAAGGCGAACTCCGCTATTGGGGTTACTCCATTCACGATCTGGCAACACACTCGACGTTTGAAGAAACTGCCTATTTGTTACTGCACGGA
>NZ_CBFHWH010000043.1:15696-17589 GCF_965659035.1 Aequoribacter sp.
CCCGGCTGGAGTCTGCAGATCATGCAACAAATGGAAAACAACATCCTCATTCGCCCGCTTCTCGAGTACAACGGTCCTGATTTGCGCGAGTATGTTCCTTTAGAGCAACGATAAAAGATTCGTCATGAGTGAACTGGACCGTCAACGCGTTATTTTTGCCGAGGGTGAAGAGCCACGAATCATCGCCGCCGCAACACAGCTGCGCCGCGAGTACGGGATCGAATGCCTGTTAGTTGGCAAAACGGACATCATTCGTGACGTCGCAATCAGCCAAGGCTTGACCGTGGATGGCCTAAAGTTCGTCTCGCCATCAGACCCACTGCTGTTAAGCCAGTGTGCCGAGCACGTGCAAGGGCTACGCCAGTTCAAGTCGATCAGCATGGCCGAACGCTTGGTGAAAAAGCCTCTACCTTTCGCAGCGACCATGGTGGCTATAGGTGAGGCTGACCTCATGGTAGGTGGTGCAACCAGCCCCACCAAACGTGTTATTGAAGCCGCTGCCATGTGCATGGGCTACGCCAAAGCTGACGGTTTGGCGTCGAGTTACTTTGTCATGGAGATTCCAAATCGTACGCAGCGGATGCTGTTTGCCGATTGCGCCGTTAACGTTGACCCCAGCGCCGAGCACCTCGCATCCATTGCTATCACAACGGCACAACAGGCTAAAGCCCTGCTAGCAGAGCCGCCGCGTGTTGCCATGTTGTCGTTTTCAACGCAAGGTAGCGCTAGCCATGCCAGTATCGACAAGGTCAAACATGCCTTAGAACTTGCCCGCGCTATGGACTCAAGCCTCTTGATTGACGGCGAAATGCAAGTGGATACGGCGCTATCAGAGCGTGTCGCCGCCACCAAATGGCAAGGAGAATCGGCCGTCGCCGGACGTGCCAATGTACTGATATTTCCGTCGCTCGAGGCGGGTAATATCGGCTACAAACTCGTCCAGCAGTTCACCGGAGCACGGGCCATCGGACCGATGCTTCAAGGCTTTAAGCACCCAGTGGCAGATCTGTCGCGCGGCGCAACGATCGATGAAGTTGTGGAAGTTGCCTTACTGGCTTTAAGAACAGCAGCGAGCAGTTAAGACGCCAAGCGTATGGCTCTTCCATGATCGTGCACCTCAATTAAGGTTGAATGCAGACTTTTAATCGCGAGCTCGTAGTCTTTCTCGTCCACGATAAACTGGATATCAACCTCTCGCATCGATTGATGCAGTGCCAGTACGCTGATGTTAGCACTCGCAACCGCGCCAACCGTTTGCGCCAAGATGCCCGGAAGCTTCATATTTGACCCAATGGCCGAAATAACGGCAACGCGGCGATAATAACAGTCGGCACCGGGAAACACATCGGCCAGATGTTCAAGTATTCGTTTAATGGTTTTAAGATTCGCGGCAAGATAGTGCGTAATGGTATTGGCGTTAAGGTCTTTCGCAATAATCCTCGCGTTGTAACGCTTTATCGCTTCAAGCAAGGCCGTGTCATAACGTCCGAGCTCACCGGCCATATCTTGATCGAACACCTCAATAGCAAATACTTTTTTGCAGCCGGCAATAATTTCCACGCAAGGGCGTGTATTCTCCCAATCGCGAGTAATTAGCGTACCTTCATGGGTCGGGTCAAAAGTATTTCGAACTCGAAGTGGGATCCCCTGTTGTCGCAAACCCTTAGCGGCACGGGGGTGAATGGCCTCCATACCCAAGTTAGCGAGCTGATCAGCGACGTCATAGTTCGTTCGTCCAATAGGTACTGCCTTGTCTAAGCCCACCAACTTCGGGTCGGCGGATGAGAGATGAAACTCTTTGTGGATAATCGCTTCGCCGGCCTGACTCAAGACCGCGAGTCGGGAAAATGTCATCTCGCTGTAACCGCGATCAAAGGTTGTCATTAAGCCTTT
>NZ_CBFHWH010000044.1:0-13944 GCF_965659035.1 Aequoribacter sp.
ATTAACGCCATGTTGGCTTTTCGAGGTTTGGTCGTTAAAGATGTCATGACCCCTAGAACCGTCATGCACACCTTACCGGCATCCATGCTGGTGTCTGAGGTATTGGCCCTGCAGCCTGCTTTGCGATTTTCCCGAGTGCCGATTTATGATCAAAACAAAGACGACATCGTCGGTTTTGTCCGTAAGGACGACGTTTACTTAGTCGCCGCTCAGGGTAAAGGCACCGACAGTTTAGCGAGTCTAAAGCGCGACTTGCTTGCGGTGTTAGAGAACAAAGCCCTACCCATATTAATTCAAGAATTGGTCGATGCCCGTATTGCCATGGCTTTGGTGGTCAATGAGTATGGTGATCCTTTGGGTATTGCCACCATGGAAGATCTGGTCGAGACGATGCTGGGCATGGAGATCGTGGATGAATCCGATGGCCATATCGATATGCAAGAGCGCGCCCGAGAACTCTGGCGCGCGCGGGCTGTAGCAGCCGGCTTGAAACTTGAGCCGGAGGCTTAGCTTACTTTTTCTTTTTTGCGTTAAACGCGCGGATGGCTAGGTTAAACTCGCCGGCGACTTTTTCTTCCATTTCTACGGCTTTATTAAAGTTGGCAACTGCGGTGGCGTGCTCCGCTTTCCGCGCGGCTTTATCCTCTTCTGATTTGGCTTCTTTCATTGCCTTCTCAGCTTTGTCGATATCCGCATTAATGCAATCACGGTAAGTGCCCAGTGATTGCTGGTAGCTTTTAACCGCCTGTTGACCGGCAACCATTTCCGCCATTTCTGCTTTGCTGCCATCAGGTAACGTGGGCTTGGTGGGCATATCACAGGCCAGCGCCTGGCCGGTAAGTAAGGCTGAGCTTAAGACTGCGGCAGAAAGTAGTTTCATGGGTCTGTTCCTATTATCGTCCAGTTGAAGACCTTAAAATAACATCTGTTCAAGAAATTATCATCCTTGATGCGTATTCTCGGTGAGACTGGCTTGGGTTTTCGATACACTTAGCACATGGACGTGACTGAATTATTAGATGGATTAAACCCCGCGCAACGCGAAGCTGTTGCCGCGGAGCCCGGCAATGCTTTAGTACTGGCGGGGGCCGGTAGCGGCAAAACTCGTGTACTGGTGCACCGAATTGCTTGGCTGATTCGTGCCGAGGGTTTTTCGCCACAATCGCTATTGGCGGTTACCTTCACCAATAAAGCCGCTAAAGAAATGCGCGGGCGCATTGAGTCAATGCTGGGTTTAAGCACCCACGGCTTTTGGGTAGGGACCTTTCACGGATTAGCGCACCGTTTGCTCAAGGCGCATTGGCGCGAAGCGGGGCTACAGCAAAATTTTCAGATTCTAGACAGCGATGACCAGTTGCGACTGGTTAAGCGCATTGTCAAAGAGCTGGGTTTAGACGATGGCCGCTGGCCGCCCAAACAAATTCAGGGCTTTATTAACGCGCAAAAAGATGAGGGTTTGCGAGCCAAGCACATTGATGCGGGTGGCGATTTTTATTTGCAAACCATGGTTAAAGCCTACACCGCTTACGAAGAGGCGTGTGAGCGCAGCAGCCTCGTCGATTTTGCCGAGCTGTTATTGCGTGCCCATGAGCTGTGGTTAAACCAACCCACTTTGCTTAAGCACTACCAAAATCGATTTCGCCATATTTTGGTGGACGAGTTTCAAGACACTAACACCGTCCAATACGCTTGGCTTCGAGTTCTGGCGGGCGCCCAAATTCCGGTGATGGCCGTGGGTGACGATGATCAGTCGATTTATGGTTGGCGCGGCGCCAAGATCGAAAATATTCAACGCTTTAGTCAGGATTTTAGCGATACGCAAACGATTCGCTTAGAGCAGAACTATCGCTCGACCCAAACCATATTAAAAGCGGCCAATGGTGTTATCGATAATAACTTCGGCCGTTTAGGTAAAGACCTGTGGACCGAGGGCGACGAAGGCGAAAAAATCGATTTGTATGCGGGCTTTAACGAGCACGACGAAGCTCGTTTTATTGTCGACAGAATCGACGCCTGGCATCGCGATGGAAACCCTCGCGCAAGTGTCGCTGTACTGTACCGATCCAACGCGCAATCACGGGTCTTGGAGGAAGCTTTTTTACGAGCCGATATTCCCTACCGAATTTACGGCGGTCAGCGGTTTTACGAGCGCCTAGAAATTCGCAATGCTTTGGCGTACATGCGTTTGGTGCACAATCGCAACGATGACGCTGCCTTCGAGCGGGTCATTAACACGCCTACTCGTGGTATTGGTGCAAAAACCATCGAGACACTACGTGCTTTTGCTCGCGATCATTCACAGTCGTTGTGGCAGTCGGCGATTCAGTTGTGTGGTTCTGGCTTACCCGCTCGAGCCAGCTCGGCCCTACAAGGTTTTTTGTCGCTGATCGAAGCCTTAGATGAACAAACCGATGGGTTAGCTTTAGGTGAGTTAACCGATCATGTGGTCGAGCGTTCGGGTTTGATCGCCTTTCACCAGAAAGAAAAGGGTGAGCGTGGTCAGGCACGGGTCGAGAACTTACAGGAGTTGGTGGTAGCCGCTGGTCAGTTTCGAGCAGATGACGAGAGCATCACTCCCCTTCAACAGTTCTTGGATAATGCGGCCTTAGATGCGGGAGAGGGACAAGCCGAGGATTTTGAAGACAGTGTTCAGCTAATGACACTGCACTCGGCCAAAGGTTTAGAATTTCCACTGGTGTTTTTGGCGGGAATGGAAGAGGGTTTGTTCCCCCATCAAATGTCGAGCCAAGATCCAACGCGCCTGGAAGAAGAGCGCCGCCTGTGTTATGTGGGTATTACTCGAGCCATGCAAAAGTTGGTGCTCACTTATGCGGAAACCCGTCGGATGCATGGCACCGAAAACTACAACGCGATATCTCGGTTCGTGCGCGAAATACCTGATACATGTCTACAGGAAGTGCGCTTGCAGTCCACTGTCGCACAACCTGTGAGTCGAGTGACCCAAAATGTCGCTGTACCTGATGCTGGTGTCAGCTTAGGCCAGCGCGTATACCACCAGATTTTTGGTGAGGGTATGGTGGTGAATTTCGAGGGGCGTGGTAGTCATGCGCGGGTCGAAGTAAACTTTGATACCGAAGGCAGCAAGTGGTTGGTTCTTCATTATGCTAATTTACAGGCGATTTAACGACGATAAGGATAAAAAATGTCGGTAACAGACACAGAAAAACGCTGGAGCCCTGCAATTATTCTGGCTTTGGTCGCGGCTTTATTGCTCGTGCTAGGCTTGTGGACTTACGAGAGAATGACAGGCCAAAGCGTTCAGTCTAGCGCCGACCCAACAGCTGTTGCAGCTTCAAGTCAGAAAATCAAATGGAAAATGGTTACTACCTGGCCTAAAAACTTTCCGGGCTTGGGTTCAGCGGCCGAGACCTTTGCGCGCTTGGTCGATGAAATGAGCAGCGGTCGAATGACTGTTCATGTGTACGGTGCGGGTGAGTTGGTGCCGCCTTTTGAAGTATTTGATGCGGTATCGCAAGGCGTCGCTGATGCCGGCCACGGCGCGGCCTATTACTGGAAGGGTAAGGTTCCTGCATCGGTGTTTTTTACCGCAATCCCCTTTGGCATGACTGCTCAAGAAATGAACGGCTGGTTTCATTACGGTGGCGGCATTGAATTGTGGCGAGAGCTTTACGAGCCCTTCAATTTGGTGCCATTTAGTGGCGGTAGCACCGGAGTGCAAATGGCGGGGTGGTTCAATAAAGAGCTCAACTCCCCTGACGATTTGGTCGGCTTAAAAATGCGTATTCCGGGTTTAGCTGGTGAGGTGTTCGCGCGGGCAGGCGGTTCTTCGGTCAGAATCGCTGGAGGTGAGTTGTATACTTCGCTGGAAACCGGTGTCATTGACGCTGCCGAGTGGGTTGGGCCCTTTAATGACCTGACTTTGGGTCTGCATCAGGTGGCCAAGTACTATTACTATCCAGGTTGGCACGAGCCTGGAGCGATGCTCGAAATTATTATCAATAAAACGTCGCTGGAGACTCTGCCTCCTGACCTGCAGGCCATTGTGACTGCGGCGGCTCGAGCGGCGAATCAAGACATGCTGGACGAATTTACTGCGCGCAACAACACGGCTTTAAAAGAGTTGGTCGATGTCCATGGCGTCGAACTACGCCGCTTACCCGATTCAGTACTACAGGCCTTGGCTAAAGCATCGAATGAGGTTTTGGGTGAACTGATAGCAGCAGACCCAATGGCGGCAAAAATTTACAAGTCGTTTTCGCACTTCTACGGCAACGTCCGCGACTATCACCAGATCTCGGAGCGGGCTTATATCAATGCCCGCGAAGTTGTTGCCGACGAGCTTTTGATTCAGTCGCCCTGATCGATTTGTCGTGTTCGGCCATTGTGGTCGATCGCGACGAACACAAATACACCCTCGGTGACCTTAATGGGCTCGCCATCGTGCTTCGACGAAATCCAAACCTCGACCACCATGCGGATTGAGCTGCGACCAACTTCTAAGACATCTGCGTAACACGATACGATAGCGCCGAGATGAACCGGTGTTAAAAATGACATACCCGATACCGCTACGGTGGCGACTCGGCCACCGGCAACTTCGCGGGCAACCGCGCCGCCTGCTATATCCATTTGTTGCAATAACCAGCCACCGTAAATATCGCCGTCGGCGTTGGTGTCTTTTGGCATTGCCACAACTTGAAGGGCGAGATCGCCTTGTGGCAGAGGGATAGAATCTAGATCGTTCATGCTCATGATGAGAAACTCGTTTTAAGGGCTTACAACAGAGGGCAAATAGGTTGCCAGTGGCGGCCAAGCCCAAAGCAGTGCCAGTACAGCTAGCTGGATTATTATAAAGGGAATTACTCCGCGATAGATAGCGCCCGTAGTCAGCGAACTGGGCGCGACACCGCGCAAGTAGAACAAGGCAAACCCAAAGGGTGGCGTCAAAAATGAGGTTTGGAGATTCAACGCGATCATAATACCCAACCAAACGGGGTCAATGCCCATCATCAATAGTATTGGACCTACGATAGGTACGACCACAAAGGTGATTTCGATAAAGTCCAGAATGAACCCAAGCAGGAAAATCACCAGCATCACGACAAATACCGCACCAAAGGCGCCGCCCGGTAAATTTTCGAAGGCCGACTGGATAAGTTCCTCACCGCCAAAGCCGCGAAATACCAACGAGAACAGCGTCGCGCCGATTAAAATCAAGAACACCATCGCGGTTACATTCAGGGTTTGGTGTAAGGTATCTTGTAGCAGGGCTTTGTTGATACGCTGCTTGAGTAACGCTAGGATCAAGGCACCAATTGCACCGACGCCAGCGGCTTCTGTAGGTGTGGCCGCGCCAACTAAGATGGAGCCAAGTACGATACCGATCAGTACTAGGGGCGGCAGTAGACTTTGTAAGACCTCTGCCATGGACGCGGGCTCGATGTCTGCTGCGGGTGCCACCTCAGGGTTGATGCGTGCGCGAATAAAGATATACGCCGCATAAGCGAATACTAAGAGTACACCGGGGCCAATGGCGGCAATAAACAAATCGCCCACAGATACGGTCTTGGTATTAAAAATGCCCATATTAAGCTGCGCCCGCTGATACGCATTAGACATGACATCGCCCAGAAGAACCAACGCAATGGAGGGCGGAATAATTTGCCCCAGCGTGCCGGTGGCGCAAATAGTGCCCGCCGCCAACGAGGGTGAGTATTTTGCTTTGAGCATGCTCGGCAGCGACAGTAGACCCATGGTAACGACGGTAGCGCCAACAATGCCGGTGCTTGCAGCGAGCAACATGCCGACGAATACCACCGATAATCCCAGGCCACCGGGGTGGCGCCCGAAGGCCTTAGACATGGTGACCAGTAGATCTTCGGCGATTTTAGACTTCTCGAGTATCACGCCCATCATCACAAACAAGGGTACTGCGATGAGAGTTTCGTTGGTCATAATGCCGAACACCCGCGCCGGTATGGCCGCCAATAAATTCGCGTCGAAGGTGTGTGTAATGATACCTACGGCGGCAAACAGCAAGGCGGTGCCGCCAAGCGTCAGGGCCACCGGAAATCCGAATAATAGCAGTGCGCAAATAGCGCCAAATAAGAGTAGCGCGATACTACCGTCCATGCTGCTCTCCTGCGACTAAGCGCTCGCCACAGGTAATGAGTAAGCTAAGGCCTTGTAGGCACAAGGTCAGCATCGATACCGGAATAAGCGTTTTTAAGATAAAGACAGCAGGAATACCGCCGGGCTCGGGCGAAACCTCGTGGATGATCCAAGATTCGTGTACGTAGTTCCAGCTGCTTAGTCCAATGATCACACTGACGGGCAGTAAAAACACCACAATGCCGAGCGCATTGACCCAATCACGATTTCGCGCTGACATTCTCTGGTAGAAAATATCCACACGGACGTGGCTGTCTCGACCTAGGGCAACACCCGCACCCATTAAAAAGACACAAGCGTGCAAGTACATCAAACCCTCTTGTAGCGCTATCGTGCCCATATTAAACCCGTAGCGTAGGAGCACGACAGTGACGGTAACGAGAGCCATGGCCAGTAGTAGCCAAGAAAGAATGAGCCCAAGCGCGTGCTGTAGGCGGTCATTAAATGTCAAAAAAGGTTGCAAGGGTTTATTCTCCGGTATCCCTTCGTCAAACTGAAGCTTAAGCATAGCGTAAAAAGCCGAAGCCCAGTACCATCGTTCTTGTTTTAGTAAGAGGAGGCACAGACATGTTGATGGTTATTTCGCCCGCTAAGACCCTAGATTTTGAAACACCCGCGGCTATTGATACACATACTCAGCCAATCTTTACCGAGTATAGCGAAGCACTCGTCGAAGGGCTGCGAGCTTTGGCACCTGACGATATTCAAAATATGATGGGTGTGAGCAATGCGATTGCAGAGTTAAACCACAAAAGGTTCATGGATTTCACGCTGCCTTTTTCACCAGATAACGCGAAGCAGGCCATTTTTGCCTTCAAAGGTGATGTCTATACGGGGCTCGATGCCGAGTCTTTATCGCCAGCAGCCTTAGAATATGCGCAAACGCATTTACTGATGCTGTCGGGTTTGTATGGTGTGCTCAAACCGCTGGATTTAATGCAGCCGTATCGTTTAGAGATGGGCACCAAGTTTGGTGTTGGCGAGGCCGCTAATTTGTATCAGTTTTGGGGCGACCGAATTACTCAGGCCGTAAATGCCCAGTTGCGAGCCGCTGGCGCAGAGACGCTGTTAAACTTGGCGTCCAACGAGTATTTTAAGTCGGTTAAACCTAAGCTTTTGAATGCCACGGTGGTGACGCCCGTATTCAAAGACTTGAAAAATGGCCAGTATAAAATGATTAGCTTTTACGCGAAAAAAGCGCGCGGTCTGATGGCGCGTTACGTGCTCGAAAATCAAATTGACGCGGTAGAAGCCTGCCAACACTTTGACCTAGAAGGTTACTATTTTGTGCCCGAACAATCAGATGCGAAAACACTGACGTTTTATCGGGACCACGATACCGCCTAATAACAATACAAAAGGAAAACAGCGTGACAACAAGACAAGTGGTTATCATTGGCGCTGGCATGTCGGGTCTGTGCATGGGGGTGCAACTTAAGCAGAAAGGCATTAATGATTTTGTGATCCTAGAGCGCTCCGGCGATGTCGCTGGCACTTGGCATTACAACACCTACCCCGGATGCGGTTGCGATGTGCCCTCGGTGTTTTATAGCTACTCGTTTTACTTAAACCCGAATTGGAGCCGTGTGTATTCATTGCACGATGAAATTAAGCAGTATTTTCGCGATTGCGCGGCGCACTTTGGTTTGAATGATCACATTCAATTCAATACCGAGGTCGAGCGTGCCGATTACGATGACGAGCGCGGCTCGTGGACCGTAACCACCAAAGGTGGTGAAACAATTGAATCGCGAGTTTTAGTCTCTGGTCTGGGCCAATTGAATGTGCCCTTCACGCCTGAGTTTGAGGGTGCCGATACCTTTGCTGGTGACTCGTTCCATTCGGCGCGTTGGAATCACGATATCGACCTTGCGGGTAAAAAAGTTGCGATTATTGGCAATGCCGCGAGCGCACTGCAGTTTATTCCCCATGTGGCGGAAGCGGCCGAGCAAGTGCACGTATACCAACGCAGCGCCAATTATGTGGTGCCACGCAACGACCGCGCCTACACCGAGTCCGAAAAACAGCGCTTTGCGCGTTTTCCGTGGTTGCAGCGCCTGCATCGTTTGGGCGTATTTCTGCGTGGCGAGATCATGTACGGCGCCATTGCCAATAAAAAATTCTTTCAGTGGTTGCTGGCCAAAGACGCCAAAAAATATCTAGAAGAACACATTAGCGACCCCAAGTTACGCCAGAAACTCACGCCCGACTACGCGATTGGCTGTAAGCGGATTCTGGTGTCAGATAACTATTATCAAGCCATGGCGCGCCCCAATCTGAACTTGGTGACTAAGCCTATCCAAAGCATAACTCCTGCGGGTGTGCAAACCGAAGACGGTGAGGTTCTGGATGCGGACGTTTTAATTTACGGTACGGGCTTTCAAACCACGGATCTTATGGCTCCGGTGGATTTCTATGGCCGTGACGGCTTGTCGCTCAAACAGGCATGGGCCGAGGGTGCAGAGGCGTATCGCGGCGTGTGTACCTCTGAATTTCCTAACCTCTTTATGCTGTATGGTCCGAACACTAACTTGGGCAGCAACTCGATCATTTTTATGGTTGAACAACAGGTTAATTACATTGTGAAGTGTATTACCAAGTTGTTGACGCATCAGCTGAAGAGCATGGAAGTGAACAAGCGGGTCTTGCGTGCCTACAACGAGAAAATGCAGGGCGATATGACCAAAACCGTTTGGGTGGCGTCTTGCCAAAGCTGGTACAAAAACGCCGCGGGCAAAGTGGTTAACAACTGGCCGAATAGCGCCACGAATTACTACTTCCACATGCGTGAGCCCGAAATGAGTGATTTTGATCTCGTTGACGGTTAACCCTCTCGTTTAAAGGGCAACAAGTCGCGTGCAGCGGCCTGATAGTCGCGCACGTGATCGACCTCTTCTTGACAGAAACGCCCGACAGCGGCATCAAAGCGTTTGTCGCAGATGTAATGTTGCGAGTGTGTTCTTATGGGTTCAAAACCGCGTTGGATTTTGTGTTCGCCTTGAGCGCCAGGGTCAAAATGTTGCAAGCCATTGCGAATGCAATACTCAATGCCTTGGTAATAGCAGGCTTCGAAATGTAGACCGTCGAATTCCGCCAGTGCACCCCAATAGCGCCCGTACAGGTTGTTTGAGTCTTTAAAATAGAGGGCGCCAGCTACGGGGGTGCTTTCGGCATAAGCAAAAACCAGTAGTACCTGGTCGCGTAGCTTGGGCAATAGGTCGGTAAAGAAACGCTGCGTTAAGTAGCCGCCATGACCGCTGCGTTTGGCGTAAGTGATTTGGTAAAAGCGGTGAAACTGTTCGCATATTTCGGGGGTAATGCCCTCCCCCTCGATGGTCTTCATCTGGATGTTTTGCTGGTCGACTTTGGCGCGCTCTTTTTTTAAGTTCTTACGTTTTCTGCTGCTAAAAGTCGCTAAAAAATCGTCAAAATTAGCAAACCCATGATTAAACCAATGAAACTGGCAAGTCTGCCTTTCGTGCATCCCGGTGTTTTCAAAGTGACATTGGTCTGCGTCGGAATGGAACAACACATGCCACGAGCTCGCGATGTCGTCGGCCTTTGCTTGCAAGCCCTGCACCACTGTTTTGGCGACTAGGTCAGGCGCAGATGCGTGTGGGTGTATTAACACTCGCGGGCCGGTACAGGGCGTAAAAGGAATGGCAGAGACTAACTTTGGATAATACTGTAAGCCCGAACGCTGCCAGGCATCTGCCAAGGCCCAGTCAAATACATACTCGCCGTAACTGTGGGTTTTTAGATAGGTGGGTATTGCTCCCATCAAGTCATCGCCGTCCAGCAGAAGGCAATGGTATGGCTGCCAGCCAGCGTTAGCCGTGGTACACCCAGTGTCTTCTAAGCCCAGCAGGAAGTCGTGGCGTAAAAAAGGGTAATCCGTATTGGCACACGTATCCCACGCATCCGCATCGATATCGCGTATCGAGCTGATAAACCGTAATTCCATAGTGCTACACCGCAACAGGGTATAAATACAAATCTACGGCTAAACCGACAAAAACGATGAGTCCGACAAGGATATTGTCTCTAAAGGCTTGAAAGCAGGCCATGCGGGCACGGTCTTTTATGCGCCACTGCTGCCAAATAAAGCCCAGGCTTGCCACAATAATACCGATGTAGGCGGGTTCGTGGCGTTGAAACTGCCATGCCATCAATAGCCACAGAGCACAGGTCATAGCTTGCAGAATACCTACAATCAAGCGATCTGCCTGTCCAAACAGTATCGCGGTTGATTTGATTCCAACAACGAGGTCATCATCGCGATCCACCATGGCGTAAAGTGTATCGTAAGCCATGGTCCAAAGAAGGTTCGCTAGAAAGATGAGCCACAAAGCGCTCGGGAGAGTATTTTGCGTGGCGCTAAACGCCATGGGTATGCCAAAAGAGAATGCGGCACCCAAAACAATCTGTGGCAAATGGCTTACGCGTTTAACAAACGGGTAAATGGCCGCAATGCCAGCAGCGCCCAGTGACAGCAGTATTGTTAAGGGGTTAGTTAGCAACACCAAAAAAAACGAGAGGGTGATCAGGGCAAAAAACAAAATAATGGCTTCTGTGGGCGTTACTACGCCTGTCACCAAAGGTCGTGATGAGGTGCGTTTTACACCCCCATCCCAACCGCGGTCTGCAAAATCATTGATCACACAGCCCGCGGCACGCATTAAAAACACACCTGCAGTGAAAATAAGCAACAAGTCCCATTCGGGAAAGCCGCCGCTGGCTAACCAAAGTGCCCAGTAGGTGGGCCATAGCAGCAGCAGTGTGCCTACGGGTTTGTCGATGCGCATGAGTTGCGCGAAGCCTAACAGTTTGGTGCGCACGAGGTTTCCTTTTTAGATGCTGTGCAAGCTTAAGTGTTTTGCCCCGCTAAAAAAAGCCCTAGGTCTTACAATCACTTACCAGCCGCTTTAGGAAAGCGGGTAGGTAAAACTCAGCAACGATCAGGGGCTGTTGGTTTAAATAAAATACCGAGCGGCGTCCCCACAAAGACCTAGATGAGCGCAGATCTTCCGGCAAAAGGCCATGGTTCCCTGCTATGCGTGTGTACTGAAACATGCCTCGGTGGCACAGCGGGTGGCTAAAAAGGAATTCCCCCAAAGGTCTTGAGCCCCAGTGACGCAAAAACCGATTGGGTCCTTGCAGCGTTGTGTTGGGAAGAATGCTGCGCGCAAACACAAAGGGCTCATTGTTTACATGCAGCGATACTTCCCTCGTGAGTGCCAAATTGCGGCTTGCCTGCTTATCCAGTAGTAGCTGTTCATCTAAATAGGGCACGCACCAATCTTGCAGGCGTTTTTTGACCTGTAAATCACCCAAGCTTCGAAGTAACTGCGTGAGTGACCCGGGGTCAAATAACGCGCGAGGTGGACGGTCACCAAAGCCTATGCGTTGATGCTCTGAGCGCCAAACAATGCGCGGTGACACGACCATTTTATCCCTCGATAATTTGGGCCGAAGCCTAGCACTGAATCGTATGCTTTGCCATTTAAGCAATATGCGGGTTGCACAAAAACTTGAGGCTTATATAGTGACCCGCAATGAATCAATTTGTGGAGAACGCGCTGTGGCACGTTGGGAATGTATTGTTTGTGGTTTGGTTTACGACGAGGCTGAAGGGTGGCCGGATGATGGTATTCCAGCAGGCACTTTATGGGCGGATGTTCCCGAGGATTGGCTGTGCCCTGACTGTGGCGTCGGTAAAGACGATTTTGAGTGTGTTGATACCAGCCCCATTACCACGAGTCATGAGGAAACATCACCTACAGCAGCAGTTGCAGCATCCGCTATTGAACCCGAACAAGACGCCAAAGCGTCGGTCGCTGGTGATGCGCCGTGGGCGAAATGGGAATGTATTGTCTGCGGCCTGATTTATGATGAAGAACTGGGTTGGCCCGATGACGGTATTCCTCCTGGGACTCGTTGGGCAGATGTGCCAGAAGACTGGTTGTGTCCAGATTGTGGCGTAGGTAAGGATGACTTTGAGCTGCTTGAGGGTTCAGCGCCTGTAAGCGCAGCCGCTCCCGCTAGTGATGAAGCAGGCTTGGTGATCATCGGCACCGGCATGGCCGCTTATGGGCTAGTGCGTGAATTTCGTAAATATGACGCCGAGCGCAAAGTGACCTTCGTTACCTTTGATGATGGTAGCAATTACTCCAAGCCATTGTTGTCGACCGGGTTTACCAAGAATTTAAGTGCCGATAAGTTGGCTATGCAGTCTGCCGAAGACATGGCGAGAACTTTAAACGCGACGGTACTGACGCACACGATGGTTAGGGCCATTGATACTGACGCCAAAGTCTTAAGCTTCCAAGATGGCTCAACGCTTGCTTACGATCAGTTGGTTATGGCGGCAGGCTCCGAAGTGATTCGCCCGCCTTTACAGGGCGATGGTCTGGAGCGAGTTTATTCGGTCAATGATTTGCAGGACTACGCCGCCTTCCGAGAGGCCGTAGAGCAACATCAAGCTAGGAAGTTTTGCATTATTGGTGGTGGCCTTATTGGCTGTGAGTTCACTAATGATTTGTTGAATGGTGGGTACGAGGTTGAAGCCGTCGATCCACTCGGCTACTGCTTGCCGACCTTGCTGCCTGAAAACGCCGGTCACTCTGTGCAAAATGCCTTAGAGTCAATGGGTGCGACCTTCCATTTTGGCCGCTTGGTCAAAGCCGTGCACAAGCGTGATTCTGGCGTCGTTGCTGAACTTGATGATGGCACCATGATCGAAGCCGATATTGTCGTCTCTGCTGTAGGTGTGCGGCCACGCATTCAGTTGGCGGCTGACAGTGGTTTGGCGACCGGTCGAGGTATTATCACCGACCGTTATTTAGCAACCAATGCTAAAGACGTGTATGCCTTGGGTGACTGTGCCGAAGTTGCAGGGCATGTCCTGGTGTACGTGGCGCCACTTGTGGCAGCGGGCAAAGCTTTGGCCAAAACTCTCACTGGTGAGCCTACCGAAGTTATGTACCCCGCAATGCCTGTCGCCATTAAAACGCCCGCATGCCCCTGTATTGTCGCGCCGCCTGCTCGCGGATCCGAAGGTCAATGGTACGAACTCGGCGAGGCGCCTAACATTCAAGCGGAATTCCGTGCGCCGAATGGTGATTTATTGGGCTTTGCCTTAACGGGTACCGCGATCAAAGAAAAAATGACACTGCAGAAATTGTTGCCGCCTATCTTGGACTAAGCACCAGCGTAGGCGGCGCGCTCGCCAGTCCAGCGTCGTGCCAAACGCCTTGCCACCGCAGGGCGTTGTTGCATAAGGTCATCGGCGATGGCGGCGGCGCCATCGAGTAGGTCTTCGTGTAAAGGTAGTTCGGCAACGCGAAAGGCCATCAGGCCAGTTTGTCGAGTGCCAAGGAGTTCGCCAGGTCCCCGCAGTAGCAGGTCTTGTTCGGCGATGTAAAAACCGTCTTGGCTATCTTTTAAGACCTTTAACCGGGCCTTGCCCGTTTGCGATAAAGGCATTTGGTACATTAAGACGCAGTGGCTGGCGATGGTGCCTCGCCCTACCCGACCTCTGAGCTGGTGTAACTGAGCGAGACCGAGGCGCTCGGGATTTTCAATAATCATCAAGCTCGCATTGGGCACATCAACTCCGACTTCGATCACGGTTGTGGCGACCAGTAGATCTAAGTCACCGGCGGCGAATCTGGCCATAATTTGCTCTTTTTCGGCGCTTTTTAAACGCCCGTGTATCAAGCCAATACGTAAATCGGCGAGCTGCGTTTGTAAAGACTCACTTACGGCTTCGGCGGCTTGAGCTGCTAGCTG
>NZ_CBFHWH010000044.1:14044-17397 GCF_965659035.1 Aequoribacter sp.
CACACCCAGTAAGCCTGGCGCCCGTCCCGACAAGCGTGGGCTACCCGCTCAATGACAGAAGCTCTTCGGGTGGAATCGATAAGTACAGTCGAGATTGCCTGACGCCCTGGGGGTAATTCATCAATAATCGAACAATCTAGGTCGGCATAGGCCACCATCGATAAACTTCTAGGTATGGGTGTGGCGGTCATCACCAACTGATGGGGTCTAAGTGCTTTGCCTTTGCGCGCTAGGGTCAGCCGCTGCTCGACGCCAAAGCGGTGCTGTTCGTCAATAATGACAAGTCCTAAGTGTTTAAATTCTACATCCGCTTGAAACAAGGCATGAGTGCCAATCACCATACTGGCTTCTTGTGTCGCTATCATCGCTAGAGTCGTTTCGCGTTTCTTGCCTTTCGTTTTACCGCTGAGCCACGCGAGCTTGAATTTGCTATTGCCAAACCAGCGCTCGAAATTGCGCCAGTGTTGTTCCGCTAAAAGTTCGGTGGGCGCCATTACCGCCACTTGATACCCCGCTTCCGCCGCTTGCAAAGCGGCTGCTGCTGCGACCAAAGTTTTACCTGCACCGACATCGCCTTGTAACAGTCGCAACATTGGCGTGGGGCGCATTAAGTCCTGACCAATTTCGGCGATCACTCGTTGTTGTGCACCCGTGGCCTGAAAAGGCTGTGCCTTTAAAAACGCCGCCGTGAGCTCCTGTTGATAAGGAATTTCCGGTGCTTGATGTTGTGTTTGCAGAGTGCGAAGTTCACCTAAGCTAATTCGATGAGCTACTAGCTCTTCGAGCGCCAGCCGTAATTGCGCTGGATGTTGTTTATTGGCCAAGGCGGACAACGACACATCTGGTGGTGGCTGATGTAAAATTTGAATGGCTTGGACCAGACCGATGCCCTGGGTCTGTTCATGTGGCAATAGCTCATCGGGCGGGTTCACTGTTAACACTTGAAGCGAGGCTAAACAAATCTTGCGCCAGGTCGTTTGCCCGATTCCCGTGATTGTTGGGTAAATGGCTGTGAGCGCTTCTTCCATGGCCGCACCCTCTTCGACTCTACGGTACTCTGGGTGCACCATTTCGAAGCCATTGGCGCCGCGTCGGACCTGCCCAAAGCAACGCAAAGTCAGCCCTTGCTTAAGCTGTTGCTGTTGAGCACGTGAGAAATGAAAAAACCGAAGTACCAGCGTGCCTGTGCCGTCTTGCAGTTTCACAACGAGGCTGCGGCGACGCCCGAGTGTTATCGTTGCAAGACGAACTTCACCTTCCACCACGACATCGCTACTATCTTGTAAGGCGCCAATTGGCGTGAGCCGAGTGCGGTCTTGATAGCGCAGTGGCAGATAAAACCACAAATCTTTTACTTGGTGTAAACCTAGGGTAGCCAATTTCTCTGCAAGCTTAGGTCCCACCCCTGTCAGCTGTGATATCGGACTGGTGGCGTTTAATGCTACCCTTCTGTTGGCGTTTGGCTGTGACATGCAGTATTACGGTATTTGAATAGGGACAGTGTAGCGTGGCATCAATGGATAACAAGCTTCGGGTCGCACTTATTGGTTGCGGCGATATTGGGCTGCGATTGAGTCATGAGCTGCCAAGTGAGCGTTACAGCTTCTTAGGCTTACGGCGAAGCCTCCCCGATGTCGATGAAAAAACGATTGACTGGGTACAAGCGGATTATTTACAACCCGAGACGCTGGGCGTGCTTAAAGCGTTTAGTCCCGACTACGTTGTCATTACGCTAAAGCCCACGGCTTACACAGAGTCTGGTTATCAGCAGGGATATGAGCAAGGTGCGCGCAATATCGCCGCTGCGCTTGATGGTCTTTCGCCTCAGCGCATTTTTTATGTCAGTAGCACTCGCGTTTATGCTGAAAGCGCTGGCGCGTGGGTCACCGAAGATTCACCGCTCGCGCAGCAGGGCTTCGCCGCGCTGAGCTTAATTACTGCCGAGCAGACAATGGTGCAGACCGGTTTGCCCCTAACGATTGTACGTTTTGCCGGTATATACGATGGTCGGGCGCAGTTCTATTTGAATCGCATGAAGCAAGGGCTCTGGTCTTCGTCTGAGCCCGAGATTTTTACCAATCGTATTCATCGCGATGATTGTAGCGGCTTTTTGGCACACCTGATTCGCCTCTCCCAAGCAGGTGAGCCTTTAGCCTCGATTTATAATGGCAGCGATGGAGCACCCGCGACACGCTATGAAATCGAGCGCCATTTAGCGGCCCGTGCCGGCTTGAACCCGCCAGAAACTGTATCGGTGGACGGAGAGCTTCAAGAGCACAAACGCATCGATAGCAGCCGACTTATCGCCAGTGGTTATCAGCTGAAGTTTCCGAGCTACCAAGACGGTTACCAATAATCTCTCGTCTTTACGGCATTTTTACGCTGTATGGGGTTTTGGTATCTCGATATTTTACGCAGTCCCTCATGACAATACGCTTGACGATTCAAAGAGGCGTTGATCATGCGCTTATTCAGACCAGTATTTTTTGTCTGCGGTGTATTGGGTTTGATCCTGGCAAGTTTAATGTTTGCCGTAGCGGCTTATTCTTGGTTGTTAAACGACGGCCAAGAACTGGTATTTGCAAAGTCGGGTATGGCGGCTATCGGCATTTCTTCGGTGCTAACCATTCCCGGAGTATTCAAGGATTTCGCGCCCACCACCCGACAACTCTACATGATTACCACGTCGAGCTGGTTAAGTCTGTCGCTGTTTGCGGCGCTTCCGTTCTTTTGGAGTGATTATGGTATCGGATTTATCGACGCGGTTTTTGAGGCTGTCTCGGGGATCACCACAACAGGTTCCACCGTCTTAGTCGGTTTGCGCGATTATCCGCCATCAATATTATTGTGGCGTTCACTATTACAATGGCTGGGAGGTTTGGGTGTTATTGGTATGGCCATCGCTATTCTGCCTTTTTTACGAGTGGGTGGGATGCGTCTCTTCCAAGCAGAATCCTCTGATTGGTCTGAAAAAAGCCTGCCTCGTTTTCAGTCTATCGCCAAGAGCTTGTGGGTGGTCTACACTGCACTGACGTTGTGCGCGGTATTAGCATATCGCGCCGCAGGAATGAATTGGTTTGATGCTGTGAATCACGCAATGACCACGGTGTCGACAGGAGGCTTCTCTACCGATGATGCGTCTATGGGGCAGTTCGGCGTGGGGGTTTTATGGGTTTCGACCCTGTTCATGTTTTTGGGCGGACTACCTTTTACCTTGTACATTCGTCTACTCGCGCAAAAACGGCTTAGCGCCTTAAAAGATCAGCAGAGCCGGAACTATTTGCTGATAGTGGTCGGATTGGTTATTTTGTTGGCCTCTCAGCAATGGTCGCAAGGCAACGAATCTTGGTTTG